>CAZEPA010000054.1:0-12799 GCA_964513955.1 uncultured Anaerolineae bacterium
GTGCACGCGGCCGGTGCGCGGATTGATCAGGCTGGGCAGCGCCAGCACGTACGTAGATTGCAGCTTGCCCAACTGCCGGTATTCCAGGATCTTGTCAAGGATCGGATGCTTGCCGGCCATCCCTTCCAACACCCCCGCGGTCAGGCTGATCTTGCCCGTGGCTGTGCGCGCCAGGCCCGTGGAGGAGATCGCCAGCTTACCAAACAGCACATCGGCCAACTGCTGCGTCGAGTTGATGTTGAAGGCCATGCCAGCCAGATCATGAATTTCTTGCACGAGCGCGGCCAGCCGCTGCGCCAGATCCACTTCCATTTGCTTCAGGAACGGCACATCCAGCAGTACACCGGCGCGTTCGATGGCGCCGATCACCGGCACGAGCGGCATTTCGACCGTGTTGAACAGCTCGGTCTGGCGCTTCTGCTCCATCTCCGTGCGCAGCAGCGGCACCAGGCGCAGGGTCATGTCCACGTCTGCGCTCGCATACGCGGCCACGCGCTCCGGTTCCACCTGATCCATCGTGATTTGCGCTTTGCCCTTGCCGATCAAGGCTTCGATTTCGGTCATCTCGACGCCCAACCGCGCCAGGGCCTGGCCTTTCAAGCCCAAGTTGCGCGAGCTGGGATCGCACAGCCACGCGGCCAGCATCGTATCCCAGGCCAGCCCATTGACCGGCATACCCGCCTCGGCCAGCACGGTCATGTCGTACGATGCGTTGTGCGCCGCTTTGGGCACGCCAGGATCAGCCAGTAGGGGGCCAAGGACCTGGCGCAGGGTTGCGATCGGCAGCCCGACGGCCTGGGTTTCGGCCACGCTGGCGCCTGACCGAGTCAGCTCCGCATCCGGCATCACCGCAAACAGCGGCAGGTTCGAGGTTTCGCGCAGGAGGGCCGTGGGGGGCGGGCCGCCGAGGGCGACGGCGACATACGCGCCGCGCCCTTCAGCCCAGGAGAGCGCCACGCCCACCAATTGGGCCTGCATGGGGTCGGTGCTGGTGGTCTCCACATCGAAGGCCACCAGCGGCGCGGTCCGGCACAGCGCCACAACCTCTGCCAGTTCGCTCTCTGTGGTGATCAACCGGTAGGCCGCGTCGAGGTGCTGCTCATCGGTGGTTGTTGGCAATTCCGCCGCCGCAGGCGCGGCGTCGCTCTGCGGTAGGCGCTCGATCAGGCTCTTGAATTCCAGCTCGTGGAAAAGCGTCACCACGCGCGCGCGGTCAAAATCGCGCGTGCGGCACGCACTCAGATCAAGCGTCACTGGCAGGTCGGTGACGATGGTGGAAAGCTGCCGCGCAAGTTCGATCTGGGCACGATGCGCGATGATGGCTTCACGCGCGCGCGGCGGCTTGACCTCATCCAGGCGGCTCAGCAAGTCGTCTAGCGTGCCAAAGGTTTGCAGCAAGGTCGTGGCCGTCTTGTCGCCGATGCCCGGCACGCCAGGAATGTTGTCGGAGGTGTCGCCCACGAGCGCCTTGTAGTCAATCACCTGCGCCGGCGATAAGCCGTAGCGTTCCTCGACCGCGCGCACATCGTAGATGGAGGTCTTTGGCTTTGGTCCGCCAGAGGTGTAGCGCACGCGCACATGGTCGTTGACCAGTTGAAACAGATCGCGATCGCCGCTGATGATCAGGCAGTCAACGCCCTGAGCCACCGCCTGGCGTGACAGCGCGCCGATCAGGTCGTCTGCCTCATACCCTTCGATTTCAAACATGGGGATATTGAGCGTCTCGATCACCTGGCGGATGCGCGGTACCTGCACCGCCATCTCCTCCGGCATCTTGGCACGTGTGCTCTTGTAGCCGTCGAACTGCTCGTGGCGAAAGGTGCGCCCCACATCGAACGCAACGGCGAGATAATCTGGCTTCTCATCCGCGATGACGCCGAGCAGCATCGTGGTGAAGCCGTAAACGGCATTCGTCAGCTCCCCGCGGCTGGTTGCCATTCCCGGCGGCAGGCCAAAGTAGGCCCGAAAGGCCTGTGAATAGCCATCAATCAGGGCAAGCGTGGGCATGGTTGGCTCCGTAAAGAAATGCTCAAGACTTGGCGATTTTCAATGAGAATGCCAGAGTTGATGCGCCAGGGGGAATCGTGTGACGCGATAACGGCCCAGGCGATGCGCGGTGGCAAGCAAGCGCATGCAACCGCGCCTGATGGGCGTACCGTCCGGCGTCTACCTGCATCCCCATTCATTCAGCGGCTAAGCGCTCTGTCAGCTCACTTCGCCTTTTCCCAAGTCAGGCTGCCGTTGCTCAGCAGTTCCTTGACTTGGGGATACTCCAGAATCGAGGCAACAAACCGGATGCTGCGGTGAGCATCCAGGCGATACTCGCCCGTGTTGAGGTGCAGGTGGATGTTCTCGCCGGTCTTATTCACCAGGCGAATGATGTCGTTCGGTTTCCAGGTTGGGCCGGTTGCTGTGGATGCCATTCTATCCTCATTTGGCGTCGAATCGTCATTGGGCGACTTCGGCGAGCCTTCGGCGTGAGCGCTCAGTCGAACGCTCAGTCGAGCCGCGGAGGTTGCGCCTGACGCACTGAGTCAGTGCGGTTCATTGTACCATTTTATGCCGGATGGTCAAACGATAGACCTCGTTGCCTCATGACAGCGACTTGCCGTTGCCTGACCTGCGTGGTAAACTTTGGCTCCAGACGTACTCAGACTCACGAAAGGCGCTGTTTTTGGCCATGATTGTAGATTCACTCGTCGTGGGCGCGCTGCAGGTCAACTGCTATCTCTTGGGCTGTGAAGAGACGCAGGAGGCGGTCGTCATTGATCCAGGCGATCAGCCCAACGATGTGCTGCGCTTGCTCGCCAAGCGTCATTGGCGGCTGACTCAGATCATCAACACCCATGCCCATTTCGACCACATCCTGGGCGTCGCGGCCGTGAAGGCGGCGACTGGCGTTCCGTTCTATGTGCATGAGGCCGAGCTGCCGCTGGTGGCGGATATGCGCCAGCGCGTCATGCTGTGGCTAGGCTATGACCCCGGCGAGGCGCCGACCGTGGATGGCTTTTTGACGCCGGGTGCCGCCGTGCACTGGGGAAAGCAGTCGTTGGAGATGCGCTGGACGCCAGGCCATTCGCCGGGCAGCATCACCTTCGTGGACCACGCCGGACGCCGCGCCTTTGTGGGCGATGCGCTCTTCGCCGGTTCGATCGGCCGCACTGACCTGCCGTTCGGCAGTCTGCCGCAACTGCTCAGCGCCATTCGCCAGCAGATCTTCACCTTGCCGGATGACTACGCGGTCCTTCCTGGTCATGGCCCGGCCACCACGGTGGGCCGCGAGAAGCGCACCAATCCGTTCTTCGATGATGACGCCGATGACATCTAGCCGCACGCAGCCTGGAGAGAATTTGATCTGTGGAACCTGACACGCACCAGCAGCTGACCTTGCCGGCCGCAATCCAGGCTGACATCATCGCCCACGCGCGTGAGGGTTGGCCGGAGGAGGTCTGCGGAATTTTGAGCGGTAAAGACAGCGCGGCGACCAGCCTGGTGCGGGCGCGCAACGCGGCCGAGGATCGCCAGATCAACTACACGGTGGATCCGCAAACCCTGCTGCGCCAGTTCGACTTTGAGGAGGCGGGCGAGGAGATGATCGCCATCTATCACTCGCACCCATCTTCGGCCGCTTATCCATCGGCCACCGATGCACGCCAGGCCACCTACCCCGATGCCGTGTACCTCATCTGCTCGCTGCAACACCCCGACGCGCCGGTGATCCGCGGGTATCGGCTTCTACCGCAGCCGTTCGAGGGCCGCGCCAGCGATTATCCGCTGCAACCGGTGCGCGGGCGCGCTGATTTTTGGGCCTATCAGCATCCCGCGCCAGACGCCTTCTACATTCTGCACCTCAAACCACCGGTCGGTGCACCGGTCTTGCTCAAAGTGCGCATCGAAGAGGTCGAACTGCGCGCGTGACACCGCACCGCTAGGTCTTCTCCCATCCCAACGTGCGTAGAAACGCGATATCCTTCTTCCCCAGAACCGCGCGCGCCAGCAGATCGGGGCGCCGGGCCAGGGTGCGGCGTAAACTCTCCTGGCGGCGCCACTCCGCCACGCGGGCGTGATGACCCGACAGCAGGATGTCCGGCACATGAAAGCCCCGAAACGATGGCGGCCGCGTGTAGTGCGGGTATTCCAGCAGGCCCGTAGCGTGCGAATCTTGCGCGGGCGCCGCGTCGAAACCGAGCGCGCCCGGCAGCAGCCGCGTCACCGCATCCACGATGACCATCGCCGCCAGCTCGCCGCCTGACAGGACATAATCGCCAATGGAGATCTCATCGGTCGCCAGGTGCAGGCGCACGCGTTCATCCACGCCTTCATAGCGACCGCAGATCAGCGCCAGGCGCGCATGGCCGGCCAGCTCGGCTGCCACGCGCTGATCAAACGGGCGCCCCTGCGGCGAGAGTAGAATCACCGGGCAGGGCGGCGGGGCGACGCCCGTCTCTATCGGGCCACCACGCAGGGTCGGCCTTCCCTCGTCAACGTCCATCTCCGTCTGTTCACTATCCGCGCGGCGTGGCGACAGTTCCAACACGGCCTCGACCGCGCGAAAGATGGGGTCCGGCTTCATAATCATGCCGCCGCCGCCGCCAAACGGGTAGTCATCGGTGACCTGGTGCTTGCCTTCGGCAAAATCACGAATGTTGTGCGTCTGCACCTGGATGATCCCCGCGCTCAGCGCCCGCGCGAGGATGCTGTCGCCAAACGGCCCATCGAACATCGCGGGAAACAGGGTGAAAATATCAAAACGCATGGCCGCGCTCCTTGGGGGTTCCAGCTTCGAGATCGGGGGTTTTGGCGGTGGGGTTCTCTTCCACGAACCACTTCTGCTCCAACGCCGGCAAGGCGCCGTCGCTTTGCAGGTCACGCAGGGCCTGGTTGACTTCAGCCAGCAGCCGTCGCGCCTTGCTGGGCAGGGCAATCACATACGGCGCGCTGGTCAAGGCCGGCTCGATGATGCGCGCGGCGGCGTGTTGGCCAACGAATTGGCGCGCGGTGACGCCATCTACCACGGCCGCGTCCGCAGCGCCATCGAGCACCGCTTGCAGCGCCTCGGCCGGGGTAGTGAAGGGGACGATGGTCAGCGCAGGAATGCGCTGGCGCAAGCGGCGCGCTTCGGCGTCCGCATCAGAGCCTAGCTCCAGCGCCAGCGTGCGGCCGGCCAGATCGGCGCTGGACGTGATGCGCGCGGTCGTCGCCACCAGGCGCAGCCCTGCCTCGAAGTACGGCTGCGAGTAGGCAATATCTTTGGTGTAGCGCGGTTCCAGGGGCAGCGCGGAGATCACCGCATCCACACGCCCGGCCCAGATCGCGTCAAGCAAGCCGTCGAAGCCGATGGACTCGAACTGCACGCGCACATCCCAGCGTCGCGCCAGCGCCGCGGCCAGGTCCGCATCGAAGCCGACGATCTGCCCGTTGGCGTCCAGACTCTCGAAGGGTGGAAAGCTCGGATCAATGCCAACCCGCAGCACGCCCAAGTCGCGAATGCGCTGCAGTGAACGATCCTCGGATGGCCGCAAGATCAAGAACGCTGCGACTCCCAGCGCGGCCAACAGGACGACCAATGCGGAACGCTGAATTCTGAATGCTGAAATTCGCCCTCTGAATCCCATGTTGGCTTCACCACCCATTGTTCACCACTGCGCCTTCCTGGTTCCCTGCGGCGCCTTGTACTTTGTGCTCTGCACTTCTACCCTCTGTCATGCAGCATTCAGCTTTCCTTATTCATTCCTCGCTGCCTGTGCCCTTTGCCCTTTGCACTCTGCACTTTGCCCTTCTGCCCTCCGCCATTCAGCATTCAGCTTTCCTCATTCCTCATTCCCTCCGCCGCTTTGCACTTTGTCCTTTGCACTCCCTCACTTCCCTTCCGCATACTGCTGCAGCTCCAGGTAGATCGGCTTGGGTACAAAATCAGACGCGACGAAGGTGAAGTAGTCCTGGTAGGAGCCAGTGGGGGCCGGAAAGCGAAACGCCCACAAGCACAGCGCCTGCAGCCAGTCCCACTGTGCGGCCAGGTTGAACGCCTCGATCGTGTCCTGAATGCGCTGGCCGGGGCGCACGGCCTTGGTCCAGCGCGGATGATCGTTCCAGCCGGCCTCGGTGATGATGATCTTTTTGGCGCTGTCGCCATTGCGCACCATCACCGCACGCAGCAGCTCCACGCGGCGAAAGTTGACCACATCGCTCGCGGGCGGATCGTCCGCAGCAAAAACCCAGCCGTAGGCGTGTGCGGCCAGGATATCGAAATAGTCTGCAGCGCCGGCGTCATACATCTGCTGCAGAAAAATCAGGTCATCCAATCCATAGGCCGAGCCGCTGGGCGCCAGCGTGGGCGCCAGCGCGCCGCCAAGCACCTGCACGTTGGGATCGGCCGCTTTGGCCTGCGCATAGCTGATTTTGAGCAACTCCGTGTACGCGGCGGCATCCACCGGGCGGTAGCCCCACTCCAGCGCCAGGTTCGGCTCGTTCCAGATCACGATATAGTGTACGCGGCCCTGAAAGCGGCGCACGAACTCGTAGACATAACGACCAAAATCGGCGTAGTGCGCCTCATCCAGATATAGAAAGGTCGTATTCTTCGGGCGCGCCCAGGTGGGAACAAAACCCAGACGCGCGATGACGGTCAGCCCCTGCGTGACCGCGTGATCTATCACCAGGTCGGCGTGGGTCCAGTCGAAACGGCCCGACGCCGGTTCGTGATAGGCCCATGGGAAGTATTCGACCACCCACGGAGCGCCCAGCTCGCGCACCATCTGCAGCGTGCGCTTGATCTTCCACGGCTCCACCTCGTCGGTCAGGCGCGTATGCATGCCCATCTTGGAGTTGATCGTACGGACGGTTTGCCGCGGACCCAGCACCACCAATGGCTGCGGAGGCGCGGCCAGGATGACAATCGCCAGGCACAAGAGCAGACCGCGCAGGAGTGCGCGCGGCTTGATAAACGATGTTCTCACGCCGCGCATTATACCCGGCGCGGCATCGCATTAGCAAAAGATTGCCCGACTTCTTTGGAGCAAGCCGTCACATTGTGTTATACTACGTTTCCTAACCAAATAATCTATGGCTGGGGGCGTGGGCTTCTCGCCCGCATGGTCGCCTAGAGTTTGACTTGAAAAATAGGCCTGGCTGGGAGCACGGGCGTCTCGCCGGCACGGTCGCCTAGACGCTAAACTGAAAACAACCCGAACTTGTTCGGGACTCTCGGTGCGCTGGCCTGAATAAGGAGACGGAAAGCGTTTCATGCGAGTGTTGATCACCGGCGGCGCTGGTTTTTTGGGGACCGCGTTAGCCAACCGCTTGATTGAGTTGGGACATCACGTCCGTGTGCTAGACGATCTGAGCGCTGGCGACCCGGCGCGGCTGTCCCCCCGCGTGCTCTTCACGCGCGGCGATGTGCGCGACGTGCCCAAACTGTGGTCCCTGCTGCAGGGGGTACAGTGCGTGTTTCACCTGGCCGCCCGCGTCTCCGTGCCCGAATCCGTGCTGTATGCGCGTGACTACAACGACGTGAACGTCGGCGGCACCGTGGCGTTGATGGAAGCGATGCGTGACGTGGGCGTGCGCCGCGTGGTGCTGGCTTCATCAGCCACGATTTACGGCACGCAGCCGCGCCAGCCTCTGCATGAATCCCTGGCGCCAAACCCGCAGGTGCCCTATGCCGTCGCCAAGCTGGCCGCCGAACACTACGTTTTCACCCTGGGCGCGCTCCATGCCATCGAGACCGTGGCCCTGCGCATTTTCAATGCCTATGGCCCCGGCCAGCGCATCCCACCGGTTCATGCGCCCGTGGTGCCCCAGCTGCTCAAGCAGACCCTGGCCGGCGGTTCGCTGATCGTCTTTGGCAATGGCGAGCAAACCCGTGACTTCGTCTACGTGGATGATGTCGTCGCGGCGCTTGTGGCCGCCAGCCAGGCGCCAGGCGTGGACCGCCAGATCATCAATGTGGGGTCAGGGCGCGAAACCAGCGTCAATGAATTGATTCAGGCCATTGCACGCGCCGCCGGGCGTTCGCCAGAAGTGCTTTACAACGATCATGAGACCGGCGGGGTTGTGCACATGGTGGCAGATCTGGGCAAGGCTCAGCGTCTACTCAGTTATGCGCCCAGCGTGACCCTGGAACAGGGCCTGGCGCAGTTGTTGGAAAAAGATCCACGGGTGCGCGCATCCTATGGCCCGGGCCGAGGAGAATCGTAATCATGCAATCATCGTCGGCAACGCCAATTTGGAATCGTTTTGGCATCGGGTTGGTGGCTGGCTTCGCGTTGGTAGGCGCCATCCTCTGCCTGGCGGCTTTTTTGTTTGTACGCCCAGAGTTGAATGTGGGGCCAAGTCCAGCGTGGACGCCCCCCGCCGCGGCGGTAGCGGTGACAGAGACCCCAGCGCCCCCGTCTGTGCAGGGCGCTGAGCAGCGCCTTGCCGTCGGCCGGCGCGGCCAGGTCATCTCGGCCGCGGCTGTCAACCTGCGGCGCACCCCAGGCTACCTCAACAAACCAACCGGTGATGTCCTGGGCACCGTACCGCGCGGCGCCACGGTGGACATCATCGGCGGCCCGCAGTCTGTGGATAACCTTACCTGGTGGCAAGTGCGCGCCGGCGACCGCGAAGGCTGGATGGCTGAAACGCGCGCCAGCGGCGACAGCCTCTTGCAGCTCGCGCCCTGAGATGGGCGCGCCCCGAGCTCGATAATGACCCGCTACCCGATCCCGGCCTCTCAAGTCCGCATTGAAGATGTCATTTTGCGTTCGCGTTTCATTACCACCCTGGCGCTAGCTCCCACGGTGGACGCGGCGCGGGCTTTCGTGACGGCTGTGCGTGCGGAATTTGCCGACGCCACGCACAACTGCTGGGCTTACGTCGTCGGCGCGCCCGGCTCCACCGCGCAGATTGGCATGAGCGATGACGGCGAACCGGCCGGCACGGCCGGCAAACCGATGCTGAACGTCCTGCTCGGAAGTGGGGTGGGCGATGTGGCGGCCGTGGTCACGCGCTACTTTGGCGGCGCCAAGCTCGGCACGGGCGGCTTGGTGCGTGCGTACAGCGGCGGCGTCAAGACCGCTCTTCAGCAATTGCCCGTGGCGGAGAAAGTCGAGCGCGTGCTCCTGCGGGTGATCCTGCCGTACCGCCTGTACCAGCCCCTGGAACGGCTGCTGCCTGCCTTCGAAGCTGAGGTGATCGAAAGCCAGTTCGCGGCTGAGGTCACGTTGCGCGTGCGCCTGCCTGTCGAGCATGTCAACGACTGGCGCGGCGCGCTGCGTGAGCTGAGCGCCGGCGTCATTCAGGTTGTGGAGTAGGGGCGCACGCTTGTAGCCGACCAGGCCTGGTATTTGTCCTGGTTCACCCGTTGGTGGGCTGGTCCTGAGTGAGACCGAGAAGAATTCCGCAATGGGCGATTGATTTACTCCGATGAGTTCACAGGAGGTTATCATGAACGAGAGTTATCTCAGAAGCTGGCTGGCAGGACTTGTGATTGTGGTTGCCATGACCAGCTTGTCTGGATGTCTAACGCCCGGTACAGGCGATACCGCTCTGCCGTCCGGGGATGTTCCGTTGCTTGAGGTCACGACTGTTCCGTCAGGAGATGCCCCGGCCACGGCGGTGTCGCTTGACGATGCTGCAGGAGTCGCGACAGCCAGTCCGATGCACGAGGTGCGACTGGGGGAAACGAACGAAATCGCCCCTGCACCTTCGCGGCGCTATCGCGTTCGCATGGAAGACCAAAGTATTGGGGTACAGCGCGGTGTCATGGCCCATAAGCATAGCTTGTACTTGCATGACAATGAGACAGACCAGGAGTTTCGCTTGGGGGACGATAGTGGCCAGGCCGATTTTGAGGCTATGGACGACCAATATCTAGTTTGGCGTTGGTCGCTCTGTGATCCCTGGCCATGCCAGGATCGGGCGCAAGGACTTTATGCCTACGATCTCACGACCGGCGAACAAGCGTACATCGGATTGGGAATTGATGTTTGGATGTCGAATCAATGGATCATCTTCACCAGTGACGAAGGAGCTGACAAACGTGTGGGACTGCGCGCCTACAACCTGGAGACCGGCGACGAGATTGTCATTGCCAGGGCACGAGCTGCCTTTCTCGGTATCCGCACGATGACGCTCTATCATATCAACGAAGGAATGATTGCTTGGGTGGATTATGACGAAGAAAGCGGACAGATGGCCTTAGCTGTATTCGATCTAAGCACCAGCACCCGCCGCATACTCGATATTCCTGGACTATTCGGAAAACATTCCCCTCCCTCCCAGATTCGCGTTTCTCGAACACAGGTTGTGTGGCGGGATGAGACGCAACGCGGGTACGATTTGCGATACGACGTAATCTATGCAATCCCAATCATGCCGCCTGGGCTGGAAGATATCTCGGCTGACTACCTCGATCCCATTCTCGTCAGTGGAAATTACGTAACTTGGGGATTGGAGATCAATGGACAAGCTCGTTATTTCATGGCGCCGGTGATCGTAGATGGTGAGGTTTCGCCTTTGCCGTCGCCTCTGCCCACGGCGACGGTGGTGTACCAATCCATCTTTCATGATCCACCGCCGGAACCCCTACCGACAGAGACACCGGAGGAGACGCCCACGCCTGAGACGCCGACCGACACGCCGACGCCCAGGGACACGCCCATACCGACGGCAACCGACACACCGACGACTGCACCGACCAGGTGAGCCAGGCACCTTGCACAGAGCCGAATAAACAGGTTGCCTTCGTTACCAGTTTGTTCTCTTGAATTCCATCAGCCGCCCGGCTTGACGGCCCGCGTGGCGATGAAAGTTGCCAGGTAGTCTGTAAACACCTCGTCCGGACTGCGATCCTCGAAGAACCCGGCCAAGACAAAGCCGGCCGCCAGCTGCCCGCCAATTTGATCATCCAACGTGTGGCCGAATTCCAGCGGTGTGCCCTGCGCCAGGTAACGCTGGCGTTCCTCGTCGGTCAAATCCGTTAGATCAGAGTAGGGCAGCGGGTGGCGCACCTTCAAGATGCCCTGGTCGGCCAATTCAATGTCGAATAGATAGCGCACAGGGTTGACGAAGCCAGCCAGGAGCGCGCCGCCCGGCCGCAGCACACGGTAACATTCACGCCAGACCGGGCGCACGTCAGGCGCAAAGAGGTTGGAGACCGGATGGAAAATCAGATCGAAGGAAGCGTCGGCAAAGGTAGAGAGATCGGCCATGTCGCCCTGCACCGTGCGGATGGTCAACCCTTCCCGCGCAGCCACCTCGCGATCACGCGCCAACTGCGCGGGCGAGTTGTCGAAGACCGTCACCTGGGCGCCGGCCGCGGCCAAGACCGGCCCCTGCTGTCCGCCGCCCGAAGCCAGGCACAGAACATCCCGCCCGGAGAGCGGATCCGGGAACCAGGATTTGGGCACGGGGATGGTGGGCGTCAGCACGATCGCCCAGTTTCCCAAGCGCGCCTGCGCCACCACCTCCGCGCTCACCGGCACGGTCCAGGGATTGCCTTGCTCTACCTGTTGATTCCACGCCTGCCGATTGTACGCCACAACGTCCATCGTTTCCTCCACTTGACTGATTTGGATGTCACGCCCATCTTACTCTATCACCGCATGTCTTACAAACTTCTGCATCACTGCCAAGACGCCAGCAGGCCAAAACGCAAAGACGCCACGGCACGAAGACGCCAAGATGCCAAGACAGCATAGCCTTTTGCGGCCTTTGCGTCTCTGCGTCCTTGCGTTTCGTTTCTCCGGGGCGTATAGGAAGGTTTGCTGCCGGCGGCGATTTGACAAGCGTTGGGCGGCGGCATACTATGGCCTGGAGCGCATCGAGCTGGCCGAACCGGCGTCCAACGGTTTGCCCACCTCCCCGCGATAAGACCATAATCGAGGAGAAAATCAGCGTGAGTCAAGTCAACCCTAAACCAGCCGTGGGCGTGCGCAGCTTGCCGCGCAACGTCTGGGCGGTCAGCGTCACCAGCTTCTTGATGGACACCTCCAGCGAGATGGTCATCAATTTGCTGCCGCTCTTTTTGTCCAACGTTTTGGGCGTCAAGACCAACATCATTGGTCTGATCGAGGGGGTAGCCGAAGCGACCTCCAGCCTGCTCAAACTCTTTTCTGGCTGGCTGTCGGACCGCCTACGTGCGCGCAAATGGCTGGCGGTGGTCGGTTACGGCATTTCTGCCCTGGCCAAGCCTTTCTTCTATATTGCCACGGGTTGGGGCGCCATTGCCGGTGCGCGTTGGGCCGATCGCGTGGGTAAAGGCGTGCGCACCGCGCCCCGCGATGCCCTGGTCGCTGACTCCGTCACACCCGCGCAGCGCGGTCTGGCTTTTGGCTTTCACCGCGCGGCTGATACCGCGGGCGCCGTGCTGGGCCTGGCCATTGCGCTGTTGGTCGTCTGGCTGGCGCAGTCTGGCAGCGCCGATCTGACCGCCAGCACCTTTCGCACGCTGGTGCTCATCAGTCTGATCCCGGCGGCCCTGGCGGTCATTACCCTGGCGTTGGGGGCCACGGATGTGCCGGTCAGCGGGACGGCCAAAGCCCCATCGTTTGGCTTTAAGGGACTGGGGCGGCCGTTTCTGATCTTCATGCTCATCGTCGGCATCTTCGACCTGGGCAATTCTTCCGACGCCTTCCTCGTGCTGCGTGCGCAAGAGCGTGGCCTGAGCGTGCTCGGCGTGCTCGGTATGCTCATCACCTTCAACGTGATCTACACGCTCATTTCAACCCCGGCCGGCGCCCTGTCTGACCGCATCGGGCGGCGGCGCCTGCTGATCGGCGGCTGGCTGGTCTACGCGCTGATCTACCTGGGCTTTGGC
>CAZEPA010000055.1:0-12783 GCA_964513955.1 uncultured Anaerolineae bacterium
GGCTGATCCAGGCGTTCAGGAAGAGGTTGACGTGCGTCAACTCGGCGCCCTTGGGCTGGCCGGTGGTGCCGGACGTGTACAGAATGACGGCCGTGTCATCAGGCATGGTCTGCACCGTATCAAAGGTGGGCGAGCCGCTGGCAAGGACATGATAGAAGTTTTTGACGCCATCGCCGCTGACGGGTAAGGCTGCGGCCGGGTCCGCGGTGGTCATGATCAGATTTTTGCACGTATCTACGGCCTGGAAGCCTTCGTAGGCGGCCTGGGCAAACATCTCAAAAGCCACCAGGGCGACGGCATCGCTATCCTTCAAATGATAGGCGACTTCACGGCCTTTGAAAAGCACGTTGAAGGGCACGACGGCCGCGCCAGCCTTGAGGATGCCGTAATAGGCAATGGGAAAGAAGGGAATGTTAGGCATCATCAGGGCCACTTTGTCGCCCGTCTTGACGCCAAGCTGACGTAACCCGTCGGCAAACTTGGTCGCGGCGCCGTTCAACTCCCGATAGGTCATCTTGCGGTCGTTGAAGATGATCGCCAGGTTATCAGGATTGCGCCCCAGGTTGAACTCCAGGAGGTGGGCGAGATTGAGCATTGTTGATTTCCTTTCTTCAGTCGGTTCGTGTGTTCTCGTCAATCGCTTAGGCGTACGTCGTTCATCGGTGGTGCTGTGTCGTCGTGTGCAAGAAGCAGAAAATGTTGACACCGAGGAGGCAAATAAAAGTATAACATAACTCCGGGCAAAACTCCAAGTCAGGCGAATTTGCCGGGTGTATTTCAAACTGGGGGCAGGTCGGAGGTCGGCGATTAAAATCGCTGCCACCACGGCGCGGTCTACCTGCGCGGGCTACGCCCCGAAATTGAAATGCACCTAATTTGCCTAAACCGGCGCGCATGACTACCATACGATGGCAACCTGGCCCTGGGTCTATGGCGACGCTGCGGCCAACCAACGAACGCAAACAACCGGGAGGATGTTGATCGTGGAACGTACCTTGGTAATTATTAAACCGGATGGCGTCCAACGCGGGTTAATCGGCCCCATCATCAGCCGTTTCGAACAGCGTGGACTGAAAATCGTGGGACTCAAGCTCATGCAGGTGAGCGACGCGTTGGCGCGCAAGCACTATGCGGTGCACGAAGGGAAGCCGTTCTTCAATGGCCTCATTGAATACATCACGTCAGCGCCGGTGGTGGTGATGGTGTTGGAGGCCAGGCGCGCCATTGATCTTGTACGCAAGACCGTCGGCGCCACCAACCCGGTCAATGCCGAGCCGGGCACTATCCGTGCAGACTTTGGCCTGGAAATCGGTCGCAACCTGGTGCATGGCTCTGACGGGCCGGAAACCGCCGCCGCTGAGATCGCCCTCTGGTTTGGTCCTGGCGAACTGGCCGATTATGGCCGCGCCAACGACCGCTGGATCTTCGAATAGGCCAGCGCCCATTCAGAAACCCGTTTTCTTGCGGAAAACGGGTTTCTGATTACAGCATCGCCTCTTGCCTCAGCAGGTCTTGATCTACAATGATGATACGGTGACGTTCGATCTTGATGGCGCCCTCATCCATCAGCGTTCGCAGCGCGCGTCCCACCATCTCGCGCACGGTTCCCAGGCGGGCTGCCATTTCTTGCTGCGTCAGCAGATAGTCGCGTTCAAGCTCTCCCTGTGTGCTGCGCTCGGCCTCTTCGAGCAGGAGCTTGGCCAGGCGCGCCCGCACCGGACGCAGGCCCAAGTCCTCCACGATGCTAACCAGGGTGCGCGCCCGCCGGGCGACATGTTCCAGCAGCGCCCAACTCACAGCCGGATACCGAAAAGCCAGAGCCTGCAGATCATCACGCGAGATATTCCATAATATGGTGTCGTCAACCGCCATCACGTTGGCCGGGTTGGGGCCGCCGTCTGATACGGACACTTCGTTGAGAGAATGACCCTGAAGAATGACGTGCAGGGTTTGTTCGCGGCCCTCGGCTGAGGTTTTGAAGATTTTGCAGCGGCCGCGCTCGACCACAAAAAGCCCCGCACAAGGATCGCCTTCGAAAAAAACCATCTCGCCTGGCGCAAAGGTCAGGCGGCGCGCACGGCTCCCCATGTCCTCCAGCGCAGACCGGTCCAATGACGCGAAAAAAGGGATGCCTTGAAGCAAGTTGACGAGGGGAGTATTCTGTGCGCGACTTGCTGTGGTCTCCTCGCGTTCTAACATCGTGGCATCCCCCAACCTTACCAGGCGTCCTCCCAGGTCAATTCGGTCTTACCAATGCGCACCAGGTCGCCTTCGTGAACACCTGCGTCACGCAGGGCATCGGTGATGCCGAGCGCGGCCAGGATGCGTTGGAAGCGCATGATAGCCTCATAGTAGTCCCAGTGAGTCATCGCGGCTGCGCGTTCGATGGCGACGCCTTGCACGCGCCACGCGCCATCGGGGTCGCGCGCAATCGTAAATTCTCGCTCGCTGACCGGCGGCTTGAAGACGGCCGTATCAGCCGGCGCTGGCTCCACCACGGGCAGCGCATCCAGCAGGCTGACGGCCCGGCGCAGCAGCGTCTCCACCTGGTCGCCGCTGGCGGCTGAAATGGCCAGCACATCTACCTGGCGCTGGTGCAAGGCTGCTTGAATCTCGGGCCAGCGCGCGCGCACGTCAGGCAGGTCCATTTTGTTGAACGCGACAATTTGCGGCTTGGTTGCCAGCGCCGGGTTGAACAGATCCAATTCCTGGTTGATCGCGTCATAGTCGCCCAGCGGGTCGGGGCTGAGGCCATTGAGCAAATGAATGAGCACGCGGCAGCGCTCCACGTGGCGCAGGAATTGATGCCCCAGGCCAACGCCGGTGTGCGCGCCCTCAATCAGACCAGGAATGTCTGCCGCGATGAAGTCGCGGTCATCCACCAGCACCACGCCCAGGCTTGGCTCCAGCGTGGTGAAAGGGTAATCAGCAATTTTGGGCCGCGCGCGACTGATGACGCTGAGCAGGGTGGACTTGCCCGCGTTCGGTACGCCCACGATGCCGACATCGGCCATCAGTTTCAGTTCCAGACGCAGCCATCGTACTTCTCCTGGTTCGCCCTTTTCAGCAATGCGCGGCGCCTGGTTGATAGGGCTTTTGAATGCCATGTTGCCGCGGCCGCCACGGCCAGCGCGCGCCACCATGGCCTCTTGCCCATCCTGCACCAGGTCGGCCAGCAGCCGACCGCTGGCGTCATCAAAAGCCAGGGTGCCCAATGGCACCGGAATCTTGATGTCATCGCCCTGCGCGCCCGTCTTGCCTTTGCCTCCACCGTGCCCGCCGCGCTCCGCGCGGAAATGCAGTTGGTGCTTGAAAGCAATCAGCGTGTTGACGTCGCGCGTCGCGACCAGGTAGACATCACCGCCTTTGCCGCCGTTGCCGCCGTAGGGGCCGCCAAAGCGCACAAATTTCTCGCGCCGAAAGGCCACGCAGCCGTTGCCGCCGTCGCCCGCTGTCACGCAGATTCGTGCTTCATCAATTAACATGGAGTCGTTCGATACCTCGTTCCTCGCAGCTATTCACGGGGCAACCTTACCCGTTTCAGGTCAAGTTGTCAAGTGGCGCGTGAGAAGTCAGCGCCCCAAATCCCACATAGGTTACAGCAGGCGTTGCGCGCCCCGTTTATAGTGTCAAGCAAGCCTCAAGCCACACCAATCACAACGATCAATAGAGGAGACCAATCATGCGTGGTATAAAACATCCGCTGACAATGGCGGGAACCGGGGCCCTGCTCCTGCTGGCAAGCCTTTTTACGTTGACAACCGCGGCGCAGCCGCCGGTATACAACCTGGCGCAGAACTGCACCCGCGTGGAAAAAGCCAACGACACCGCGCCGACTTACTTGCTGCACTGCGGCATGGCGCCTCAGGCCGCCGATGCGGTCAGCTCCGCGCGGGCGCTGCTGGCAGCTAACGCCGCGTGGTTGGGACTGCGCAGCGATTTGGGCGATTTGGCGCTGCTCGTGCAACAGGAAAGCCTGGGCGCCACGCACGTGCGCTTTCAGCAGACCTATGCGGGCCTCCCCGTTTGGCTGGCGGAAGTGGCGGTGCATATCAGCCATGCCGGCGAGGTGCAGTTGGTTCAGAGCAGTTACCTGCCTGAACTCGACCTGAACACGCAGCCGACCCTCACATCCGAGCAAGCTACGACCGCCGCGGCCGCCGCGATCCATCTGGCGCGCGGCGAGCGCGGCGCCGCCACCGTGAAGCTGCTGATCTTCCCAGGCGAGAAGGCAGGGGCGCGCCTGGCCTGGCACGTCTTCATGCCTGCCCTGGAGCCGCTGGGCGATTGGCATGTGTTTGTGGATGCGCAGAGCGGCGCGGTGCTGGATCAGTTCAACGGAATTACGTTTGACAGCGGCTCCGTGTTTGACCCCAACGCCGTGCAAGCAAGCGGCAATCCCAATCTGGCCGATAATAATAACGCCAACAGTCCGGCCTTGCAGGCCGCGCGGCGCAGCGTCACCCTGCAGGGAATCAACGCAGGGCAGAACAAGCTGATCGGGCCCTATGTCAACCTGTGCGCACCCGGGATCAGCGGTTATTACAAGCCGCCCTGTCAGGCCAATGAACCAACGCGCGTCTTCGATTACACGCGCGACAACGACAAATTTGAAGAGGCGAACATCTACTACGCGCTCGATTCTGTGCAGCGCTACATTCAAACTCTCGGCTTCAACAACATCAACAACCGCTCCATTCCGGTGCACGCACACTACTACGCGGAGGACAATTCCTTCTTCAGTACATCAGACAACGGACTGCACTTCGGCGATGGCGGCGTGGACGACGCCGAGGATGCGGATGTCATCGTGCACGAGTATGGACACGCAATCCAGCAGAACCAGGTGCCAGGGTGGGGGCCTGGCCGTAACACTGAACAGCGCGCCATGGGCGAAGGCTTTGGCGATTACCTGGCGGCTTCGTTCTATGCGGATCGCGGCGATGTCAGCTATCAGGCCAATCAGGCGCCGTGCGTTGCCGATTGGGATGCCGTTACGTATGCGCCGCTGGTCAACGGCGCGCACTGCCTGCGCCGCGTGGATGGTAAAGATGAGGGCAGCGGCGTGGATATTGGTCAGTACAGCGGCGCACCGTCGGAGGAGCATAACGATGGGCGTTATTGGTCGGCGGCGCTGTGGTGCATCCGCAGCGAGATGGGACGCGAGAACGCCGACCGCTTGATTCTGCAAGCCCAGTTCTATGCCACGCCCACCACCAGCACCCAGGCGTTTGAGCAGGGGGTGGATGCCTTGATCCTGGCCGACAGCACATTGTACCAGGGCGCTCATGCCTCGATCATCTACAACTGCGCCGTGGCGCGCGGCCTTATCCCGGTGCTGCCCATGGCGGCGCCCACGCTGACTTTCCCGGCCGGCGGCGAGACGTTGTTGGGCGGCAGCTCGGCCTCCATCGCCTGGGTGACGAACGGCGCGCCCATCAGCGCCACTTACACCCTGGAGTTAACCAACGACTGCACATCGGCCGCCGCGTTCGCCGATGACATGGAACTGGGCGCTTCGCGCTGGATTACCAGTCAGGTGAGCGCGCCTGGCTGGCAGCTGCAGACCAGCAGCGCACACAGCCCCACCCACGCATGGTTCGCGGCCAGCACCACGATGGTGAGCAACCAGATTCTGCAGACAAGTCAGCCGGTGACCGTGCCGGCGCAAAGTCTGCTCGTCTTCTGGCATGCGTACAACCTGGAGACCGGCTACGACGGCGGCGTGATCGAACTGAGTACGAACGGCGGGTTTACCTGGGTAGACCTGGGGGCGCAGATCATTCAGCGCGGCTACAACGAGACGATTTCGAGCAATTACGGCAGCCCCATTGCTGGCCGCCGCGCTTTCTCAGGCGACAGCGGCGGCTACGTCGAGACGCGGGTGGATCTGAGCAGCTTTGCCGGGCAGCACGCGCTGATCCGTTTCTACAATGCAAGCGACAGCAGCATTGCGCGGGTGGGTTGGTACGTGGATGATGTGCGCGTGGTGAGCAGCACCCCGTGGACAGCCCTGGGCACGTCAGCTCCTGGCGCCACTTCCTTCGCCTGGCTTGTACCGAACACGCCTGGCGCGGACTACTGTGTGCGCTTGAAAGGTCAAGCGCCCGGTTATGAGGATTCGCCATGGGACATGGGGGAACCATTCACGATCGTGCAGCCGGTCTACCTGCCGTTTGCGCCGCGCTAGAGGCAAGCTCCTCGCAGATCACACCTCCAGCGTGACGACGCGTCACGCTGGAGGCGATGACTGCAGGGAGGATGGTTCGCGGTAGAGTTCTTCGCCCACGATGATCTGTTCCACGGCGTCGGGCACCTGGTAACGAATCGGTTGGCCAGTGCGTACGCGCGCTTGCAGGATGTGCGACGCGATTTCCAACTCTGGCATGTTCAATTGGATGACGCGCTCGCGCAGGCCGGGCAAGGCGCCTTCCAGGTACTCCCAATCTAGCGTCACATCATGCCGGCTCAATGCCACCAGGCGACAGTTGGCTACCAGGCGGTCTGCTTGGTGCCAATTGGGCAGGTCGCGCAGCGAATCGGAACCCATCAGAAAGAACAGTTCAGTGCCCGCGGGTAAGCTGTCACGCAGCAGGCGCACCATGTCAATCGTATAGTGCGGGCCGGGGCGATCCACATCCACGCGCGAGAGCTGCAGATGGGGGTTGCCGACAATCGCCGCTTCCACCATACGCACGCGGCTTTCGGCCGGCGACAGACGCCGATCCCGTTTGTGCGGCGGGTCACCCGCCGGCACGATGGTTATGATATCCAGGCCAAGTTGAAACCAGGCCTCTTCGGCCAATATAAGGTGTCCAATGTGGGGAGGATCAAAGGTGCCGCCGAAAATTCCTACGCGCATCGGTGCTCCATCCGGCCATGCCGCCTGGGTCTCTTCTCAATGAAGGTTGTATCCTCCCTCCTGGCGGGAGGCGTCATGCTCCGCATCAAGTATAGGCAAATGCTCCAAGCCGTCAAAACAGGATGGTTGTTGCACAAAACCCTAAAGTGGTGTATGATTGGCTTGTGAGTTTATTGGCCATTTTGGCCGCATTTTTCTTATTGGGATTGCGATTGGTGTGCCTGGCGTTGACCGCGTAACAGCGAGGGGAGGTGAGCCATAGGGGATTGCCTGGCAAAAACTAAATTCGCTGGCATCCATCCGTCATCCATGGGGTGATGTGGCTGGTCCCAGGTGATTCCTGCACCAATCCCATCGTGTTCCCTGTATTGTTCCCTTACCCTGGGAGGCGATTCGTGAAAGTGGACTTATTTTTTCGTGTCATTGTTGCGATTGTTCTTGGTATTTTTGGGTGGGAAATTGGCATGGAGGCGGCAGGAGCATCATCGCTGAACGCTGAATCCCTGCGTTGGGTTGCGCCTTTGACGCTGCTGGGCGTTGTGGCCGGCGCCATTCTCGCGCCCTGGGTCACGATCGTGCCTGCGCGCTGGGCGCGGCGCGGGGTGCGACAGATTCCGGCCCAGCAGATCCTCGCCGCGGCCATTGGTCTCGGCGTCGGCTTGATCATTGCCGCGCTCCTGGCCTGGCCCCTGTCGTTCCTGCCTTCTCCTTTCGGCAAAATTCTACCTGCCATTGGCGCTCTGGTTCTTGGCTACCTGGGCACGATCGTCATGGTCCTGCGGCAGAAGGACATCTTTGCGCTCCTCGGCGCGCGCTGGTCAGCGCCGCCCGCTACACAGGAACAGTCTCCGGTGCTGTTGGACACCAGCGTCATCATTGACGGGCGCATTGCCGATATCTGTCAGACCGGGTTCATTCGCGGCCCCATGATTGTGCCGCGTTTTGTTCTCAATGAACTGCAGCACATTGCCGATTCTCCAGACCCATTGCGCCGCAACCGTGGACGGCGCGGGCTGGACATGCTCAACAAGATGCAGCACGAGTCCGCGGTGCCGGTGATCATCAGCGACCTCGATGTGGACGGCGTGCGACAGGTAGATGACAAACTGGTGCAACTTGGAAAGCAGATGGGGTGCCCGGTCGTGACCAACGATTTCAACCTGAATCAGGTCGCCGGCCTGCAAGGCGTGACGGTGCTCAACATCAACGCGCTCGCCAATGCTGTTAAATCCATCGTCTTGCCCGGCGAAACGATGCGTGTGCGCATCATTCAAGAAGGTAAAGAGAACAGTCAGGGTGTTGGCTACCTTGACGATGGGACGATGGTTGTGGTTGAGAACGGCTACCGTTATTTGAATAATACCCTGGACGTTGTGGTGACGAAGGTCCTGCAAACCAATGCTGGTCGTATGCTTTTCGCCCAGCCACATTCGAATTGATCGAGGCAAACCACCATGGCGCTGCAAATCTACAACTCACTGACACGCCAAAAAGAAGAATTTGTCCCCCTCCACGGGGACCATGTGGGGATCTACGTCTGCGGGCCGACCGTTTATGGCTCCGCGCACGTTGGTCACGCCAAGAGCTACGTCAGCTTCGATGTGGTGGTGCGCTATTTGCGCTTCCTGGGCTACAAAGTGCGTTATGTCCAAAACATCACCGATGTGGGTCATCTGACTGACGACGCAGATGAGGGCGAAGATAAGATTATCCGCAAGGCGCGCTTTGACCGCGTGCACCCGATGGAGTTGGTCGAAGGCTACACGCGCAGCTACTTCCAGGACATGGACGCGCTTCAAGTAGGCCGACCAGACATCATTCCCCGCGCCAGCGCGCACATACCAGAGCAGATCACGCAGATCGAGCAGTTGATCGCGGCCGGTCATGCGTACGTGGTCAATGGTTCTGTGTACTTCAGCGTGGACAGCGATCCCGACTATGGCAAGCTCTCCGGCCGCCGCGTCGAAGACCAGGAAGAGGGCGCGCGCGTGGCCGTCAACCCGGAGAAGCGCAACCCGGCCGATTTTGCCCTATGGAAGCGCGCCGAACCAGCGCACATTCTGCAGTGGCCTTCTCCCTGGGGCGCCGGCTACCCTGGCTGGCACATCGAGTGCTCGGCCATGTCCATCAAGTACCTGGGACAGCCGTTTGACATTCACGGCGGCGGCCTGGAAAACAAGTTTCCTCATCATGAAGCCGAAATTGCCCAGGCCGAAGGCGCCAGCGACAATACGCCCTTCGCGCATTACTGGATGCACAACAACATGGTGACGGTGAACGGCGTCAAAATGGGCAAGTCGCTGGGTAACTTCACTACCATCCAGGATGCGTTCAAGATGGTGGAGCCGTTGGCCCTGCGCTTCTTTGTGCTCAGCACGCATTACCGCTCCAGCACCGACTTTAGCCCTGGCGCGCTCGAAGGGGCGCAAAAAGGCTACAGCCGGCTGCTCAGCGCCGTGCGCCTGGTCAAACAAAAACTGAAGACGGCCCGCGCGGATGGCGATATTCCGGTTGAGGTGGTCGCGCTGCTGGAAGCCACCCGTCAACGTTTCCGCGCGGCCATGGACGATGATTTCAACACGGCCAGCGCCATCGCCGAGCTATTTGACTTCAGCCGTGAAACCAATACGCTGCTCAACGCTGCGGCCTTACCCAATCGAGCCACGGTGGCGGCGCTTGATAGTCTCTACGCCGATCTGGCTGGCGCGGTGCTTGGACTGCTGCCTGACGATGCCGGCGCTGGCAGCAGCGCCGCGCTGCTGGCCGTGACCGATGGGCTGGTTCACTACTTGATCGAACTGCGCCAGGAGGCGCGCAAGAACAAGCAGTGGGCGCAGGCGGACGCCATTCGCAACCGGCTGAAAGACCTGGGCGTGGTGCTCGAAGATGGGGCGCAGGGCACCGGCTGGCGCCTGGCCGACAGCTAATGGCCGCGATGACCAGCAGCACGGAATGGCTCTATGGCCGGCAAGCAGTGCGCGAGATGCTGCGTGCGCGCCGCCGCCGCGTGCAGCGCATCTTGCTGGCCAAGGGCAGCCAGCGCACCGGCATCGTGGCCGACATCATGGCCCTGGCGCAAGGCGCCCGCTGTCCAGTGGGTGAAGGCGAGCGTCAGGCGCTCGATCAAGTGAGCGCCGGCGCAAACCATCAAGGGGTGGCGGCGGAAGTGTCGGCCTACCCTTACGTGGAGATGGATGCCATGCTGGCCGCCGCGGGCGATGACGCGCCGCTGCTGCTGGCGCTAGACCATGTGCAGGATCCGCAGAACCTGGGCACGCTGCTGCGCACCGCGGACGCGGCCGGCGTGCACGGGGTTCTGCTGCCCGAACGCCGCGCCGCCGGCATCACCGCCACGGTGAGCAATGCCTCGGCCGGCGCCGTGGAGCATCTGCGCATTGCCCAGGTCATCAACCTGACGCGTACGCTGCAGGATTTGAAGGCGCAGCGGTTGTGGGTGGCCGGGCTGGAAGTAGATCCGCGGGCGACTCCGTTCGACCGCGCGAACCTGACCGGGCCTTTGGTTTTGGTGGTGGGCAGCGAAGGAGAAGGGCTGAGCCGCCTGGTGCGCGAGACGTGCGACTGGCTCATCAGCCTGCCGATGTACGGGCATGTGGAGTCGCTCAATGTCGCCGTGGCCGGCTCGATTGTGCTCTACGCCGCGCAAAGCGCGCGGCGGCTGATGAACACAAAGAGGTAAAGAATGGCGTTCACGCTGCAAACAACCGCTTTTGGCGATAACGGCCTGATCCCGGCGCGATTCACCTGCGATGGCGCCAATGTATCGCCGGCGCTGTTCTGGCGCGGTGCGCCGGCCGGCGTTCAAAGCTTTGTCTTGATCATGGATGATCCGGACGCGCCGCGTGGAACCTGGACGCATTGGACCCTGTTCAATCTGCCGGGCGCGCTGAGCGAGTTAGCCGAAGGATGGCGTCCTGGCGCCCCTGGACTCACTGGGCACAATGATTTCGGCAGCGTGGGCTACGGCGGGCCTTGTCCGCCGCGTGGACATGGCCCGCACCGCTATTTCTTTCGCTTGTACGCGCTGGCCGTGGCATCTCTGCCCCTGCGCGCTGGCGCCACGCGCGCCGAATTGGAGCGCAGCCTGGCGGGCCATGTGATGGGCCACGCGCAGCTGATGGGTAGATACGAACGTAAGTGACTGACTGCACCGGGAGAGAGGCTGCTATGCGTCTTGCCGAATACCATCGCCCCGTTGATCTCGCCACCGTGCGCCGTTTGCTTTCACGCCGGCCGGCCGTCGCCTTGCTCGCCGGTGGCTCCACCCTGGTGCCTTCCTTGAGCAGCGACACGGTCGTGGATCTGTGCGATTTACCGCTCGATTTCGCCGATTGGCAGGCGGATGGGCTGCACCTGGGCGCGCGGCTCACCCTGGCTGAACTCACGCCCGCGTCGGCGGCCGGCGCCTGGGCAGGCGGATTGCTCGCGCGCGCCGCGCAAGCCGAAGGCCCCATCAATCTACGCAACGTCGCCACGATCGGCGGGCTGGTGGCCGTCGCGTCGGGAACCTCGCCTCTCTTCTTGTCGCTCCTGGCTGCAGATGCGCAGGCGATCATCATTGCCGCGGATGGGCCGCCGCAGCAAGTGGCGCTGCGCACGTTGGCCGATGCGCCGGCTGGCTACCTCAGCGGGCACCTTCTGCTGGAAGTGGTGTTGCCCAAGCGCCTGGCGCAGGCCCGGCACGGCCTCGCGGTCGTCGCGCGCACCCCGCGCGACGAAGCTATTGTCGCGGCCGTGGCGGTTGTTGAGCCGAATGAGGCCGTCGCCACCGTGGTGCTGGGCGGCGTCACTGCGCAGCCGCTGGTTCTCAGCGGGCTGGGTGAGTTCACACACGATCCAGACCGTCTACCAGCCGCACTGGCAGACTTGTTGGCCGCCCAGGCGATCACAGCAGATTTTCGGGGCAGCGCGGATTACCGCCGGCGCATGGCAGGCGTCCTGGCTCGCCGGGCCTTATCAGAGGCGCTGGCATCAACCCAACCGGCGCCGTGATGCCAAATCTCCAATTGTTTTGGCGCCGACTGCGCGGCCAGAGCTGTGAGAACTGCCGCTTTAGTGAGACCTTCCGCAGCAACGGCGACGGTCAAGTCACGCGCGTGCACCTGTTCTGCCGGGCGCCGCAGTCGCTCTACTTCGATCGCCCGGCGCCGCCGGAACGCTGGTGTCCGGCGTGGGCGGCCGGCCAACCAGGCGCGCCGCCGACGGTTGGCAATCCCGATTTGACGGTCTGACAAAAATCGCCAACTTCCAAGAAAGTTGGCGATTTTTAGATCACGCTGGGGTCACCGACACGGCCGGGCTGTGCGCGCCGCCCACCGCGCTCCAGTTATAGAGCCACCACGCGTCATACAGACTGAGATTGACGCAGCCGTGGCTGCGGGGGCGGCCAAACGCGTCGTGCCAGTAGGCCGAATGAAGCGCATAGCCGCTGTAGAAAAACGTCGTCCATACCACCTCTTCCAGGTAGTAGTAGCCTGCGCCGGGTCGGCCGCCCGACATTTTGCCGCCGGGCCGCCGCAGCCAGGTGCGGAAAATACCCTGCACCGTGGGCGTACCGGGCAGACCGGTGGCGACCAACGCCGCGTACACCGGCTGATCGCCCTCATACGCCACGGCCGTCTGGTCACGCAGGCTGACCGCCACCCAGCGCTCGTTGCTGCGAATGGCCGCCGGTCGTGCGCGGCCGCGCGCCACGCCCACCCACTGCCCATAAACCCACTGCTGCGCGCCGATGCGATGCCAGGTGGCGCCGCCCACGCTGACGCTTTCCAGAATGTCCAGGCGCTGATTGTGCCGCACTTCGCCCACCAACGCGTACCCTGTGCCTGGGCCGCTGCGCACGTTTAGGGAGGCAGCAACCACCCAGCCCACGGGCAGCGACACGGCCGCGACGGTGGCGCGGG
>CAZEPA010000056.1:0-12635 GCA_964513955.1 uncultured Anaerolineae bacterium
CGCCGGTGCGCCGCGCCAGGCGTGTCCACAGCAGGTAGGCGACCAGCAAGACGACCGTTTGTGAGGTGTTGATGAAGCTGATGTTGATGTCAGAGGCTTTCAGCTCGCGCACCCAGTAGAGCGGCAGCAGTGGCAGGGCCATGCTCAAGCCCGCACGGAAGATGAACTGGCTGGCCATGAAGCGCACGAAGTCGGGATAGTGGCGGAGGACGCTCAGCGTCTGGCGCCAGGGCGATCCCTGGTCGGTCGCCGTGGGCGCGGGTTCCTGATCGGGCAGGCTGATGCGGCTCGAGAAGGTGTAGCTCACCAGCCCACCGATGGCCGAGACCAGGAAGACGATTTGATAATTGAGCGGGAAAGCCCAGCGTTCCAGGAGTTGACCGGCCAGCAGCACGGCCAGGGCATTCGCCAGGCCCAGGGTGGACCAGCGCTGGCTCATCAAGGCCACGCGGCCGCGCGGCCCCGCCACCTGGCCCATGACCACAGAGAAGGCGACCGAGACCACGGTCTGCGGCAGCGTTGCCAGCGCCCAGATGCCAACGACAATCTGCGGCACGTTATGATCGAATACGAAGGGCACCAGGCCGGTCAGGGCGTAGCAGGAGATGACGAAGAGGCGGGCGCGTGAAAACCAGGGCACCACCTGGCGCTGACGTGAAAGAAAGGCGCCCACCTGGAAGGCCAGGAGCAGGCCGGTCAGCGCGGGCATCGCGGTGAGCAAGCCGACCATGAAGCTGGAGGCGCCCAGACGCACCAAGAACACCGACAGAAAGGTGCCGATGCCGGCCGCGAAGCCCACGCCGATGCCATCAATCAAGACGTTGAGACGATTGCGTGCGGCCAGGTCTTCTGGCCCGCGCAGCCACTGCCGCGAGCGAGCTAAGACCGATTTCCAGCCGCCTGGCGCCTGCTGGCCTTGCCCGCGACCGGATGGAATGCCGTCTGGAAGCTCTGGCGGCTGCTGTGGCGCGTGATGTGGCATGTGTAAAGTTGAACGCGCTCCTAATTCTGCTGCCTTGGCCGGTACTGAATTGCTTCGGCCAGGTGCACCGTCTCGATGCGCTGACTGCCGGCCAGGTCGGCCACGGTGCGCGCCAGCTTGAGGATGCGATGATAGGCGCGGGCGCTGAGCTGCAGTTGGCGCATGGCCGCCTTGAGCAGGGCGCGGCCGCTGCTGTCCACGCTGCAAAACTCGCGCACCTCGGCCACCCCCATGTCCGCGTTGCAGGTGACGTGGGCGTGCGCTTGAAAGCGTTGCGTCTGGCGCTGCCGCGCCGTTTCTACCCGTGCTCGAATCGTCTTCGACGGCTCCCCCAGGCGCTCATCCGTCAGCTTGTCAAAATCCACCGGCGGCACCTGCACATGAATGTCAATGCGATCGAGCAGGGGGCCGGAGATGCGATGCTGATAGCGCGCAATCAGCGCCGGCGAGCACGTACATTCGATAGTCGGATGGCCGTAGTAACCGCACGGGCAAGGGTTGAGTGCAGCCACCAGCATGAAGTTAGCCGGGAAGGTCAGGCTGCCCTGCGCGCGGGCAATGGTCACGACATGGTCTTCCAGCGGCTGGCGCAGCACTTCCAGGGTGCGCGGGTCAAATTCCGGCAGTTCGTCCAGGAAGAGCAGGCCGCGGTGCGCCAGGCTGATCTCGCCTGGCCGCGGCCAACGCCCGCCGCCCACCAACCCCGCATGGCTGATCGTATGGTGCGGCGCGCGGAAGGGGCGCTGGCGGATCAACGGCAGACCGCCGCTGTTGCTTTGCAGCAGGTCGCCCACCGAGTAGATGCGCGTAATGTCCAGGGCTTCGCTCAAGGTTAGCCGCGGCAGGATGGAAGGCATCGCGCGCGCGAGCAGGGTCTTGCCGGCGCCAGGAGGACCGCTCATCAATACATTGTGTCCTCCAGCCGCGGCCACCTCCAGGGCGCGCTTGATATGCTCCTGGCCGCGAATTTCGGCAAAATCGGTGGTGGGCGGCGCCTCCACGGTTTCGTCATCGAAGCCGATGGTGGATTCGAAGGGTCGGATGCGCAGCAGGCCGCTCAGATGGGCGACGATGGCGTTGAGCGACTCCACGGGCAAGACATTGATTTTTTCGACGAGGGCCGCTTCGGGCGCGTCGCTTTGCGGCACATACAGCGTTTCGATGCCGCGGCCGGCCGCGAGCGCGGCCATGGGCAGAACGCCGTTGATATGACGCACACTGCCATCGAGGCCTAGCTCGCCGACCACCAGGCTCTTGTCCAGGCTGTCGGGTGGAATCTGGCGCGTGGCGGCCAGGACGGCCAGCGCAATCGGCAGGTCATAGGCCGGGCCTTCCTTGCGCAGGTCGGCCGGCGCCAGGCTGATGGTCAGGCGCGTGCCAGGAAAGTGGTAGCCGGAATTGACGATGGCGCTGCGCACCCGTTCGCCCGCCTCGCGGATGGCGGCATCGGGGAGGCCGACAATCGTCACCTTGGGCAGCCCGGGGGCGATGTCTACTTCGACTTCGATGATGGCCCCTTCGAGGCCAATCAAGGCGCAGCTGGTGACACAGGCGAGCATAGGGGTACCTCCGTTGGGTTGGACTTGAGGTTGGTTGATCTCAGGTGGAACGCGTCAGCCGCGTCAGGCGTAGCGGGCCGCATGGAGCGCTGAACGCAGAGAAATCATACATCAACAGAGGTGTTCTGTCAAGGCCGCGCAGGGTCAGGGGTGCATTTCAAACTGGGGGCGAATCCGGTGTCGAGCGATCGAAATCGCTGCAACCACTGCCAAGCCCAACCTGCGGAAGCCATGCCCTAAAATTGAAATGCACCCTAACGCAAGGGCGCAGAGGTGCAAGGGCGCTATGTGTTTTGCTTTGCGCCGCGGCATCTTGGCGTCTTGGCGTTGAAAGTCGCGTGCTACGCCCCAAAATTGAAATGCATCCCAGGGTCAGAATGTCGCCCCCGCGCAGCGTCGCGGCGACCAACCTTTCCAAGGCTCGCCGCGTAAGGGGCTGGCGTCGCAGAGGGCGATCTCGGCTTGCCCGGCGATGTGTGGTGCCGCCAGCCTTCGCAAGGGGTCCGCATGGCGGCGACCAACCTTGCGAAGGCTCGCCGTAAAAGCATCTCGTGTCGCGGAGGGCGATCACGGCATGCACCGGCGATGGACGGGGCAGCCAGCCTTCGCAAGGGGTCCGCGTGGCGGCGGCCAACCTTGCGAAGGCTCGCCGCGTAAGCATCTGATGTCGCGGAGGGCGATTTCGGCTTGCCCAACGATGGACGGGGCAGCCAGCCTTCGCAAGGGGTCATGCCGCCGCGCCGGTTTAGGGCACGCGCCTGATGTCAATCTGGCCGACAGCCGATGTGAGATCGAGGGTGGCCGTGGGATTGGGGCCAACGTCGCCCTGCACACTCTTGCCGACCAGGTTGCGACCGCCAGAATCACCGCTCAGCTCAAAATCACAGGTCACGTTGCCCACATTGCTGCTGGCATTGAGGTGGAAGCTGCTGTTGGCGGGCAGGCTGATGGTGATGGCCCCGGCGCCTGTTTTGAATGTATAGGCCGCATTCGAGACCACAGTGCCCTCGTAGATAATGCGGCCTGCGCCAGTCTGCACATTCAGCAGCTTGTCAACCTCCACATTACGCAGTTCCACATCCGCCGCGCCCATGTTGATCGTCAGATCGCCCTGGGTCTCGCTGACCAGCAGGCGACCGGCGCCCATCTGGATGGCAAGCCCGCTTCCAGACGGGATGACAATCGTTACTTCCAGATCGTGAAGCGTGGCAATCCTGTTGAGACTCTCCTGCCAGTCGTTGCTGATTGTAACGCTGTTGCCGACCACGCTGATCTTGGGCTGCAGGCTTTCCAACGCGCTCGATGCGTTGGCGTTATCAGCCACAACCATCTGCCCACGCATCGTCACTTGACCCGCGGCGCCAGTTTCAATGCGCACATCACCGAAGGGCAGGTTGACGGCTACGGTGGGCGTGCCGTTCACCTGCACACTCTGATCAAAGTCCTGGCTGGTGGTTGAGCCTGCGACAGGATTAGGGCTGTCCAGGTTGAGGTTAAGCCCCCAGTTGTTGATGTTGTTGCCGATGACCCTCCAAGCGGCAAGCGCCAGGCAGAAACACAGGATGCACAGCACAACCAGCGCACTGATGACAATCCATAGGGTGCGGTTGTTCTTGGGCGCCGCGTCCGTCGCCCCGGTGGGCGCGGCAAACGGCGCAGCCGGTTCGCGACGATCCGGGGTCGCGCCGGGTTCTTGGTTGATGGGTTCCTCGCTCATGATGAATCTCCCTTGCTTCCTTCGTAATCAGCGCAGACAGCGCCAACGTGTGTCCAAACCGGTCGCCGACAGGTCATCCGTGCCTGGCAGCCGCCGCCATGTACTACGAATTCAGGCCGGAAGAGGTTGCGCGCCAGCCTGTAGATGGGCATGTCTAGCCCGCCTGACCGTGGAACGGATCGGGCTACGACGTGCAAGGCCCTCCGGGCCTCATCCGCAGCCCCAGCGGGGCTTGCATATCGTAGCCGGATGACTTATAGCCTCCGGCGGGGTCGGATCTGCGGCGCTTACGGATCCGGCATCATCGGCAGGCGGATGCCATGCCGACGCGCCGCTTCTTGCGCCTGGACGTAGCCGGCATCCGCATGGCGAGCAACGCCCATGCCTGGATCGCTGGTCAGCACGCGCTGCAGACGCCGCGCCGCCTCGGGCGTGCCGTCGGCCACGATGACCTGGCCCGCATGTTGACTGTAGCCGATGCCAACGCCGCCGCCGTGATGAAAGCTGACCCAGGTGGCTCCGCCGGCCGTGTTGATCAGGGCATTCAGAATGGCCCAATCGGAAATGGCATCGGAGCCGTCCAGCATCCCTTCGGTCTCGCGATTGGGTGAGGCGACGGAGCCGCAGTCGAGGTGGTCGCGGCCAATGACAATGGGCGCCCTGACCTCGCCGCGCGCCACCAGCTCATTGAAGACCAGGCCGGCCCGCGCGCGCTCGCCATAGCCCAGCCAGCAGATACGCGCGGGTAAACCCTGGAAGGCGATCCGTTCGCGCGCCAGGCGCATCCAGCGCGCCAAATGCTCATTCTCCGGGAAGAGTTCCAGCATGGCCTGGTCGGTGCGGTAGATGTCCTGCGGGTCGCCGCTGAGCGCCACCCACCGAAACGGCCCCTGCCCTTCGCAGAAGAGCGGCCGCACGTAGGCCGGCACAAAGCCCGGATAGGCGAACGCGTCGGCCACGCCCTGGTCATACGCGCGCTGGCGCAGATTATTGCCGTAATCGAAGACAATCGCGCCGGCCTTCTGCATCGCCAGCATGGCCTGCACGTGGGCGGCCATCGAAGCCAGGCTGCGGCGCTGATACTCGGCCGGGTCACGCTGGCGCAGCGCAGTCGCTTCGTCCAGGCTCAGCCCGGCCGGCAGATACATCAAGGGGTCGTGCGCGCAGGTTTGATCGGTCACCACATCGGGCGTCACGCCGCGGGCGACGAGCTCGGGCAGCACCGCGGCGGCATTGCCGATCAACCCAATCGAGCGCGGCACGCCGGCCTGCACCGCCTCTTCGACGCGGGTCATCGCCTCTTCCAGGTCATCCACCACGTCGTCCAGGTAACGCGTCGCCAGGCGCCGCGCCGCGCGGGCGGGGTCAATTTCGACGATCAGCGCGACGCCTTCGTTCATGGTCACGGCCAACGGCTGCGCGCCGCCCATCTCACCCAGGCCGGCCGTCAGGACGAATTTGCCCTTGAGGCTGCCGCCAAAGTGCTGCCGCGCCAGCGCGCCCAGGGTTTCGTAGGTGCCCTGCAGGATGCCCTGGGTGCCGATGTAGATCCAGGAGCCGGCCGTCATCTGGCCGTACATGATCAGGCCTTCAGCCTCCCAGCGATCGAAGTTGGCCTGCGTGGCCCAAGCCGGCACGATGTTGGAGTTGGCAATCAGTACACGCGGAGCATCGGGATGGGAAGGAAAGACGGCGACCGGCTTGCCGCTTTGGACGAGCAGGGTTTCGTCGCCGTTCATCGTGGCCAGGGTGTGCAGGATGGCGTCGAAACAGGCCCAGTTGCGTGCGGCCTTGCCGCGACCGCCATAGACAATGAGATTGTCTGGATCCCAGGCCACTTCGGGGTCGAGGTTGTTTTGTAACATGCGGTAAGGCGCTTCAAGCAGCCAGTTCTGGCACGTCAACTGCGTGCCGCGCGGTGCGCGCACTGTGCGCTGTGGAGACATCGTTGTCACCTCCTGCCAGGGTTGATAGCCGGACGGAATTGATGAGCTGGTAGACGATCTCTATCGGGGATCTGACGGCGCGGCGCCATCGTGATGAACAGCCTCATGCGTCTCACGCCGCAAAAAGCTGCCCGCCAAGACGGCCACGCCGACCATGATAAGCAGGAAGGGAGCCGCCAGGCGCACCACCGTACCGCCGAAGAAGCTCCCAAATAGGACGAAGAAGAACAGCCCAATGGCTCCAACGACAATACCACTCCATAGGAGGCCATTGTTGCGCGTTTCCTGAGGGCCTAGCACGTACATGGCGAACAAGCCCAGGCCTACGGAGAACGGAATTAAGGCCCAGGCGTAGGCCCAACTGCCCCAGTTGTTGCTCAGACTCTGGTAGAGCAGGAGCAGACCCAGCACCAGAAAAATAGAAGCAGGAACCGCCAGGCCAATGACGCGCGTGCGTTCACGCCACCAGATAAAAATGGGCGCCCAAAACGCCGCCGACACAAACAGAATGATCAGCGGCCAGAAGCGCCAGGCGTTGAAGCTGATGTCCATCTGGCCGAGAATCCAGTCGGCCGTCGTAAACAGCAAGAAGATGATGCCAAGCACGATCAACATCGCGCCGGCATACAGTGCGCCTCGATTTTGCATCTTGTCCTCCCCTGGCCACCACCGAGGGTCGCTCCTAAAGCGCCCGTCGGGCAGCCACCAAGTCAGCCAGTTGTTGACGGTGGGTCACGTTCAATTCGCCAGTCATCAACTGTTTGACCTCTTCAAACTCCAGAAAAAAGATGTCGCTGGCGTCGCGTAGGCGCTGATCGGCCAACGCCTCCTGGGCCGCGGCCAATGTCCATAGGCGCGTCGCCGCCAGCCAAAACGCGCGCGCCTCATCGGCTTGATCGAGCAGCTCGCCAAAGCGCCGGCGAGATTGCAGCAAGCCTTCGACGCTGCGGCGGCGCAAGAAGCGCAGGCGGTCGAGCAGCTTCTGCTCAGCCTGCGCCAGGCGCGCCGCGGGATCAGGGTCTGGCGTGAGCATAGTTACGGCCAGTTGCGTGTTCAGCCTACCTGGGTCTTCGCCCCAGCGCGGGCTGGACAGCTCAGGCTCGTTTGCGCCGCGATGCCCGTAGCGACTGATGAACGCCTCGCGGCTGTCCATCCCGCGCGCCACGCGGCTGAGAGCCAGGTCATAGCCAGAAACGGGCGTTGCCAGGTCAGCCACATCCGCGGGCGAAGCATCAGGCCAGGCTTCTTTCTGCGCCTGGATCACATCGCTGCTGCTCTCCAGCCAGGCCAGCCGCATCTGCTCCCCGGTGCTCAACGCCCGGATGCCGTGCGGTTCGATCTCCTCCATCACCTGTAACAGGTCAGCCTGTCCCCAGCGCGTGGCACTGACGCGGGCATACCAACGCTGCACGCGCTGGCAGCGCTCAGCCGCGGCGGCCGCCGCCGCAACCAACGTCTTAGGGCTGCGGCTGACCAGGCGAACCTGAGCTAGAAGCCCGCCGCGCGCGGTCGCGTCGCTATTGACCACAGCTGGCATCTCCCGCCGCCGGTAAGCCTGCCCACCGACCAGCTGCCACAGCGCGCCCGCCGGCAGGTCAGCCTTCATCACGTCCTTCATTTCGTCGGCTGTTTGCCGCTGCGCAGCTTCTAGCACCGGCGCCAACACCGACCAGGTGAGCGGCATGGGATGCGACGGCGCCCATTGACTATCGCTGACCGGCTCCCAGACCGTCAGGTCCACTTGACTCTCTGTCAACCGTTTGACTCCTTAACCCAGCTTGACAGACGCCATGTCCAAAAACAGGTGCGCCTGCATGACTCATTCTAACAAACAACGTCGAGACGGTCAAGCGGGTTGCGACCTGCCGATGTTGAGGTGTTTCCTACGCTTTGGTCCTGACCAATCCTGCGCCCACCCTGAGCACGTCACTTTTCCAATTCCACCATCGTCTTCATTCTTACAGCCAGCCTGATTGCCCTTCATCAGCGCGGGGCTTTCGTGATGCCGCCGTAAGCAACGGAGGTATGAACGGAGGTCATCCCATGTTTGGTCGAAGACTACATCTACCGGCTCTACGCTGGACCATTCCCCGTACGATCTTGCCGGCTCTGCTGCTCTTTCTTCTGAGTGTTCCTGCCCTGGCCCGTCAGGCGACGCAAGATACGCCGCCTCCTGCCGACCCCGCTGGCGAACCGCTCGTTGCGCCAAACACTCGAACCTTTCCCAACATCCCATCTCCCAATGGCCTGGCGATCAACCCGCTTACCCAACGGCTGTACGTGACCAGCCGCAGCACCAATCAAGTCCTGATGCTGGACGCCCGCACCGGCGCCGTGCTCAAGCAGGCAGCCGTTGGCGTCCTGCCCTGGGGAATCGCAGTCAACCCATCCAATAACCGGCTCTATGTCGCCAATTTCAACAGCGGCGACGTCTATGTCCTCGATGCCGCCACGTTGACGAGGATCGCGATTGTTTCACTCGGCAACGGCGCGCAACCAACCTTCATCGGTGTTCATCCCGATTCCGGCCGCGTCCTGGTGGCCGGCCACGGACAAAGCCATCTCTGGGTCTTGGCGCCTGACGGGGTCATTGAGCGCGACATACCCACGGGGGGCAGCGGAGCTTGGGGGCTGGCCGTTCATCCTTACCTCAAACGCGTGTACGTGGGCCACCGCGACAGCGCGAATGTGATCACCTTCGACGGCAACAACAACTGGCAGCCCATCGCGGGCCAAACCATCACCCCATGCGGGGCGAGCGGGCATCCCTTTGCCCTGAACCTCAACCCGGTCAATGAGCGTCTCTACGTCGCCTGTGCGCCGGATCAGAACGTTTCGCAGGTCAAAGTCTACCGGGCGACCAGCGGCGGATTGGCCCTGGTCGTCAGCCTGAACGCAGACTCCGGTGGGCCTGACGGCGGGGGAGGCATCGCCATCAACCCGGCGACGAATAACGTCTTTTTCACCAACTCAACCAGCCAGTCGGTGACGGTGATTGGCAGCAATCCCGATCGCGTGATTACGACCGTGCAGGCTGGCGCAGATCCGTTTGGCGCGGTCGCCGACTCCTTCACCGGCAACATCTATATCGGCAATCGAGCCGGCAACGCGATTACCGTTCTCACCGACAACGGCTTTGGCGCAGATGCCGCGGCGCCTAAGTTGACGCTGTCACGCCAGGATGGCTGCGAAGGCTTGCAGATTGTGGCGACCGGCCGCAACTTCCCAGTCACACCGCCGGCCGGCAGCGGGCATGTCGCGCTGAGCTTCAACGGCGTCCACGTGGGCACGGCGGCGCCCAATGGGCAGGGGGCCTTCTCGCTCACGTTTGCGATTCCGGCCAGCCGCGGCGGCACCAACTATGTGGTCGCCGCGGACTTATTGACCAGTTGGCTGCAGGTGGGCGCACCGTTGCGCACCCCGCGCACGGGCGGACTGCCCATCATCTTCATCCCAGGGGCCGGCGGATCAGAGCTGCGCGCGGAGCAAACCTTCACTTTCTGGAGCGGCCTGACGAGGCAGCATACCTTCTTCGAGGACAGCGTTCTGTGGCTCGATGGGTGGACCGTCGCAGCCAACATGACCGGCGATCCGAGCTACATGGACGCGCTGGCCCTGGACGTTGACGGCGCATTGCCGCATCCTGACTTCTTCGGCGGCCGGCCCAGCCGCATCAAGGTAGGCGGGCCGATCCGTCAAGTCCAGGTCGCGTGGGTGGTGCAGGACGTTTACCAGGGTATGATCAACAAACTGCAATCCCTCGGCTACCTGGAGAATGTGCTGCTGTTCTACTATCCCTATGACTGGCGCAAAGACTGGTCGCATACGGATAGCGACCTGGCGGCCAAGATTGATGCCGTTCTGCAGAGAACGCAGACGGACAAGGTCATCTTGATGGCCCACAGCACCGGCGGCCTGGTGGCGCGTAACTACCTGCTTCACCACGGCGCCGCCAAAGTGGACCAGCTCATCACGATGGGCACGCCCTACCTCGGCTCGCCGATGATTGCCAAGTACCTGGAAGCGGGCGACGACATGAAAGCGCACTTGGATCCCCGTGCAACCTGGTGGTTGGCGCAAAACTTCCTGGGACTCTACCAACTGCTGCCCCAGCCGACGTGGTTTACGGCCGCCGACCAAGACGGCGTCTTTCCCTACTACCTGGTGCGATCGCGCGTGGACGCCAACCTGGGCACGGTCTACGATCCACTCAACTACGCGGATGGCGAAGCATTCCTCGCCAGCCGGCACAATGGGCTTCTGCTTGACGTCAGCGAGACTGTGCGCGAGTCGGCCGTAGGCAATATGTCGGTGCTGACGGACCAATACTTCAATCAGCGGATCATGGGCACCGGGATCGCAACGCCGGGCATGATTCTCTTTACGCCGCACCAGGAATGCGCGGAGCATTGCGGCTGGTTCGGCGGCCCCTGCACGATCAAGTGTAAAGACAAACGGGAGGTGCCGCTGCCTCAGCTCAGTTTGTGGGGCGACGATTCCGTGCCTGAGACCAGCGCGCGCGGGAGCAATCGGCCGACCGGGGATGATCGGTTTTATCCGGTCGCCGGGGTCAACCATGGCAAGCTGCCCCTGGACGCGACGGTGCAAGGTTGGTTTACACAGATGCTGGCCGGGCGTTTATGCAGCAATACGCAGGTGTCGCTCGACGAGGCGAGCAAGGCCGAGACGCAGCAGGTGACTGGCACTCAGTTCACCCTCTTCGGCGATGCGCGGCTGCGCTTCTTCGATGCCCACGGGCGGCACACTGGCCCCCGCCCCGATTCTGGATTCGTGGTCGAGTATGGGATTCCTGGCTTGAGTTATGTGGAGACGCGCGGCGCGGCCGTCGCCATGATCACGGGCGGCGGCCCCTACACCGTGACCGTGACCGGCACGCAAGCGAACGATGCCGCGCTGCTACAGGTCACCTACATGGTCAATGGCGTCAGCCAACAATCCACGGTCTACACCAGCATCGCGATCAGCGGTACGACGGCCGCGACGCTGACGATCGCCGGGCCAGGCGCAACGCCATCGCCTCTGCAAGTCGCCTATGCGCCGAACTGGCCCGTCCAAACCCTGCCCGGCGCCGTGTTGAGCGGGGATGCGGCCAACGACGTCGCCGCGCCGACCGGCGCCTTATCGTTGGACCTTCGCACACGCACCGTGACGGTCGCTGCGCGCGACGAGGCGGATGGCTCCGGCCTGGCCTCTATTCTGTACAGCCTGGAGACGCCGCCGGTCAACTACCAGGTCTACACCGGCCCCTTCGTGCTGCCGGCTGGGGTTGGCAGCGTCTGGGCGGTGGCAACCGATCGCGCTGGCAACAGCGGCCCGGTTGGGCAGGCTCACTTGCGCTGGTTTCCGATACTGAAGCGACGCTAACGAATCTGCGCGGCGGAGGCTGTCCGCCTCGCCGCAAACGACATGAGGGCGGGGAAATCCCCGCCCTCATTGTTTTTGACAATGAGCAGTCCAGTCGCCACAACATTCTTTACTCACTGCGGCGCAGGTCTTCATACTCGGCCGCGTCGGGTTTTCTTACTCGCCTTGGCTTGCTTCGCGGCGTGCAATAGCCTTGACCGATTGCCAGAACTCCACAACTTTCGGCCCGATGGCCTGCGCCTGCTCATCCAGGTAAGCTTCGTCGAACGTCGCAACTAGGGTCGGATCGGCGGCAAGATATCCGTACATTGTGGCCCCAAAGCCACCGATAATCATGTAGGGAGCGCCGATCCGTTCGAGAGTGCGCAAGATGTCAAGAAAGAGGCTGAGGTCGGGACTGTCTATGTTCGGCACGTTCGATTTCCTCCAGAACCTTCAGGTTGATTTCATGCAATGATAGATCGGGATAGCGCCGCCGAAGACGGCCACGGATAGCGCCAACGACCCATTCACGCGCCGCCAGCATGGCCTGCAAACGCTCGGCGGGCGACAGTCGGCCGCGCAAGCGCATGAACTGATGATCTATCGGGTCAAAGCGATATCGCTGCATGTCCATCTTGATACTACCCCTTGATTCGCACTCTAAACCGGCCAGGTCTCTCTTAGGCTCGTCCGCGCCGTTTCGATACGCCACGTAGGAGTCGTTGGACGAGCTAGTGAGCCGCAGTTACCCACTCCCCACCAGCGCTGAAAAATAGGCATCATGCACCATGTCCGATTGTAGCATGAGCCATGATCGGCAACAAATGGCGAACAGGAAATGCCCAGCGCGCAGCAACATTCAATTGTCATTCGCTCCATTCGATGATACAATGCCTCAGCTTGTAGATCTGGATGCTTGATCGAGGAAGGCCGATGGCTACACCGTTTCTCCATCAACTTACCCTGCGCAACCTGCTTTCGTTTGGACCGCAAACCGAGCCTGTTCACCTATGCCTGACCCTCACATCGTTCTGATCGGAGCCGGCAGCGCCGGCGTGGGTCTC
>CAZEPA010000057.1:0-12627 GCA_964513955.1 uncultured Anaerolineae bacterium
TTCGATCTCTGCTCCTCGACAACCTGCCGTCCGATCCCTTCGACGAAGCGGCAAGCGGTGCGATAACCAAGTGTTGTGTAAACCGCCAACGCCGGGGCGTTGCGTTGGTTGACGTTCAGAACCACGGTCAGCCCATCGGCCAACAACGCCGCGGTCACGGCGCTGGTAATCAGCGTGGCGTAGCCCAGTCTGCGGTAGGCCGGGTGGGTATAGATGTTTCCTACCGCGCCTATGCCGACCTGCCGTGCGATGAGGTGCGTGCCTCCCGCCGCCGCCAGCGTCGCGCCATCATAGATTCCATAAAAAACGCCCTCGGCCACCTGCGAAGGGCTGAAGGCGTCCGGCGCATGCTCACCGCCGTGCGCAAAGAGCGCCTGCAAGGCCGGCGTTGCGTCCAGGTGCAGCCGTTGCACCGACGCCCCGCCCACCCTGGGCCGAAATTCGGCCGGCTCCACGGTCATCCGCAGCATGGGGGACACCGCAGGAAAGGCATAGCGCGTCCGCAATGCCGGCAGGTGCTCCCAACGGCTGGCGATGGTCACGGTAGGCGGCAAGCCGGCCTGTGCCATAATCGCCTGCAGGCCCGCCGGCGCGCCCAGGGTGAACAGAACCGGCGGTTCAAGTCCGCTGTACACCAGGGCCAGCGCGGCCAGCGTCTTTCCTTGCCAGGCCCCGAACCAGGCTGAGGCGGCCGCGTACGCCGGTTCCAGATCGCCGATGGCGTAGGCCGCGTAGACGCGGTCGTGCTGTAAAAACGCCCACAACGCGTCGGCGTCGTTTAGGGTGTCAACGTGCCACATAAAACGATCAGGCGGCGTCCGCAGCCGTTTGCACGAGCGCGGCCAGTTCCGGGGCGTCTCCAAAGACGCGACGATAGCGCGCGACAAATTCCGCCAGCGAGTAGTGATGCTCTTGGGTGCCGTGCTGCTCCAGCACATAAGTCGCGGCCAGGCTGGCGATGCGCCCCGTCACCGACCAGGGGAAGCCGTGCAGGAAGCCGACAATGAGACCGGCGCGGTACGCATCACCCACGCCGGTTGGCTCGCCCGCTTTTTCCGGCGGCACGACGGGTATCTCGCAGCGCTCGCCATGATCGTAGATCACAGAGCCGTGCTCACCGCGGGTAATGACAATGGTTGGCAGCAGCGCTCGCAGTTCCTGCTCGTTATAACCTGTCTTGTTCTGAATCATGGCAAATTCATAATCGTTGCAGGTCAGGATACGCGCATGGCGGATGCCCGTCAGCAGGTCGGCTGCGGACAGGCGAATGATCTGCTGGCTGGGATCATAGATGAAAGGGATGTTCAGTTCCGCCGCTTCTTGAGCGTACTTGGTCATGGCCGTTGGGTCATTGGGCGAAATGATGACCAGGTCAACCTCTGCCCGCGGCAGCGCGTGCAGAGAAAGCTCCGCGGCTCGCGCCATGGCGCCGGTGTAGAACGACGCAATCTGATTCTGCTGCAGATCGGTATTGACGAAAAAGGAGGCGGTGTAATCCTGCGGGTAAATAGCGATGCCCGTGGTGTCAATACCCTGGGCTTCGAGCCAGCGCTGATAATCGCCAAAATCCTGACCCGCGGTGCAGAACAAGTAGGGGTGTGCGCTCAAAAGGCGCAGGCTGTACGCGATGTTGGCGGCACAGCCGCCGCGTTGGCGGCGCATCGAGTCCACCAGGAAGCTGACGCTTAACGTGTGCAATTGCTCGGGCAAGATATGATCGGTAAAGCGCCCGGGGAAAGACATGATGTAATCATAAGCGAGGGATCCAGTAACAACGACAGCCATGAGCCTTCTTATTCCTCCTATGTGTCGCCGGCCTTGCGCTGGCCTCGCCGGATACGGGCTTCCGCGGCTTCTTTGGCCTGGCGCAGGCTGTTGAGATAAGGCGGATAACAAATGCCCTCTTCGGTGACAATGCCGGTGAGGTAGCGATGGGGCGTCACATCGAACGCGATGTTCAGGACATGCACATTGGCTGGGGCCACGGCCACGCCGCCGATGTGCGTAATCTCTTCTGCGTCGCGCTCTTCGATGGGAATATGGTCGCCAGAGGGCAGGTTGAGGTCAATCGTCGGGGTAGGAACCACGGAGTAACAGGGAATGCCGTTTTCTTTGGCAAGCACCGCCAGTTTGTAGCTGCCGATTTTGTTTGCCACATCGCCGTTGGCCGCCACTCGATCAGCCCCAAAAAGAACCACGTCTACTTTGCCAGTGCGCATCAAGTGCCCGGCCGCGTTGTCTGCAATCAAGGTCATTGGGATGCCATCTTGCATCAGTTCCCAAGCCGTGAGGCGCGCACCCTGGAGACGCGGCCGCGTCTCGTCTACCCAGACATGCACCTTCTTGCCCTGTTCCACGGCCGCGCGTACGACGCCGAGCGCGGTGCCAAAGTCCACTGCAGCGAGCGAACCCGTGTTGCAGTGGTGCAAAATGTTGGCGCGGTCTGGGATCACCGCGGCGCCGAACGCGCCCATGCGGCGGTTGATCTCAACGTCCTCATCGGCCAGGCGCTCAGCTTCGGCCAGCAACGCGCTGCGGATGTCATCGGTGTTGGGGATAACCAGGTGGTACGCAAGCTCGAGCAGGCGTTGGGTGGCCCAACTGAGGTTGACGGCCGTGGGACGAGCGGCATCGAGCACGGACTTGGCGGCTTCCAGGTCCATCAGCAGGCTGTCGCGTGTCAGCGCAGGGCTTTGAAACGCGGCCAGCGCCATGCCATAGGCGCCGGCCGCGCCAATCGCCGGCGCGCCGCGGATGGTCATGTTGCGAATCGTCTCTGCCACGGCTCGATAATCGTCGAATTCGGGCAGCTCCAGGCGCTGCGGCAGCAGGCGCTGGTCAATCATCTGAACGGTGCGGTTTTTGCTGTTCCACCAAATCGTGCGCATGACTACTCCGGTCGCTCATCTGATCCTGGGCCAGTGTGACAGGGGCAAACAAAAAGCGCCCCTGGCAACGGCCAGCAGGCGCAAAAAGATGCGAGAGCCAACTCTCATCTTTCAGGCGAGCGTAGCCTACACTCCCTGCCGGAATTGGCACCAGCGATAATCACAGGTTGCCGGAGGTTCAACGGGCCGGTCCCTTCCCTCCTCTGGATGAGTTTCCAGTTCTGAATTGTTCTTAGCCGGGCGATAGTATCACAGGGCGTCGCTTTTGTCAAACACCTAACCAGCAAACTGGGCCAGCGCGCGGCGCAGTCGCTCTTCGACGCCGCTGATGTCGCGCGGAATGGCCTGCACAGCGCGCTGCGCTTCGACGATGCTGTAACCCAGCGCGGTCAACGCATCAATCACTTCGGCGTCGGCCGCGGTCAGGGCCAGCATTTCATCGGTCGCGGCCACCACACCGATGCGGTCCTTGAGTGTCACTACGATCTTCTCAGCGGTTTTCTTGCCCACGCCCGGCACCCGCGCCAGGATGCCAGGCTGATCTTGGCTGATCGCCAGCCGGATCGCATCAGGCGCCATGGCCGACAGAAGCGTCAACGCGCCTTTTGGCCCAATGCCAGGCACGGTGAGCAGCAGATTGAATAAGTCATGCGCCTCTTCCGTCGTGAAGCCAAACAGGCTCAGATTGTCTTCGCGCACTTGCAGGTGCGTGTGCAGCGTAATCTCCTCAACCGTGCGCGTGCCGATCAAAACATCGGCGGGTACAAACACCCTGTATCCAACCCCGCCAACGTCCACGATGATGGAGTCTTTGCCGCGCGCAATGACCTGTCCATGCAACCGAGCAATCATCTTTTGGCCTCTCGTCTCTGCTGATTCTTCAGTCGCGCGTGATCCTGGCGGCCCTGATCGGCGCCGCCAGCAAACGTCTATCAACCTGGATCAGGCTGCTCGTTGAACTTGTAACCGGCTCCCCGCACCGTCAAAATATGCGTGGGCTTGGAAGGATTCACTTCGATCTTCTCGCGCAAGCGCCGAATTCCAACCTCCACCAGGTTCGTGCCGCCCGCCACATCGTAACCCCACACATCACGGAACAACTGCTCTTTGGAAGTCGGCTGCCCGGCGCGCGTGATCAGATAGGCCAGCAGTTGATACTCGATGGGGGTTAGGTGAACGATCTCCTCTTTGATCGTGACCTGGCGCAGTCGTGTGTCCAGCGTCACGCGACCGATTTGCACGATTTGGGCAGGCGGTGTTTGTTCTGTCCATTCGACCCGGCGCAAAACGGCCTGGATGCGCGCATCCACCTCCTTGAAGGCAAACGGCTTGGTGATATAATCGTCCGCGCCTAACTCAAAACCATGTACAATATCGTCAACGCTGCCTAACGCGGTCAAGATGATAATGGGAGTGTCGGAACGCTTGCGAATCTCCTCGCACATGCGAAAGCCATCCATGCGCGGCATCATCACGTCCAGGATAACCATATCCACGGGGGTTTTTTCGAAGATTTGTAAGGCGTCTATGCCGTCGGCGGCCGTGAAGACGGTATGACCATGGGCTTCCAGGGAAAGACGAATCAGGTTTCGCAGCGGCGCTTCATCTTCGGCCAACAGAATTCGGCAATGGCGTACAATGTCTGCTGATGCTTTTGTTGCCATTCAACTCTCCTTCTTGCTGGTTCTATCCACGTTTGAGCAGCTGGTTGAAACGCGCCGAATGATGATGACACACAGCAATCGCAATGGCATCGGCCGCATCGTCTGGTCGCGGTATTTGTTCCAGGTTCAACAGCATCCGCACCATTTGCTGCACCTGCGCCTTGTCAGCTCGGCCGTAGCCCACGGTGGCCTGCTTCACGGCCTGCGGCTTGTACTCAAATACGGGCATCGCGGCCGCGGCCGCGGCCAGCAAGGCCACACCGCGCGCCTGACCCACGGCAATCGCGGTAGTGACGTTGCGGCTGAAAAAAAGCTCTTCAACGGCCATGGCTTCTGGATGGAACTGCGCGATGATGCTGGATAGTTGACGAAAAATCGAGAGCAGACGTTGCGGCATCGGTTGATCAGGCGTTGTCGTGATGGCGCCATAAGCCACCAATTCAAGCACATCATCAGGGTTATCCACTAAACCGTAGCCCATGATGGCAGTGCCGGGATCAATTCCGAGGATTAGCATGTCACGCCCGTGTTTGTCTTGATGCTCAATCATCCCATAGGTCGGCTCTGCGCGGTGACGGCGTTCGTCACACGCGCGAGGCAACCTGCGCCAACGCTAACCGGCATTCTCCATGGCTGCCAGCGCCTCATCAGTTACTTCCAGGTTAGAGTAGACTTTGGTCACGTCGTCCAATTCTTCCAGGTTCTCCATGAGGTGCATCACCTGCACCGCCTCGACGGGTTCAATCGCCATGGTGGTCTTAGGCACCATGATAAGTTCGGATTCTGTGATGTGCAGTTTTTGGCGCGTCAACGCTTCGCGCACAATCTGCAGATCGCCTGGATTGGTATAGATCTCTGCTTCGCCGTCTGTGAACTGGATATCGTCGGCGCCGGCTTCAAGGGCGATTTCAAAGAGTTTGTCTTCGCTCTGACCTTGCGTTTCTATAATGATATGACCACGGGCTTCGAACTGCCAGGCCACTGAGCCAGCTTCACCGAGATTGCCGTTGGCGCGTGTGAACAAGCGCCGGATGTCGCCGATCGTACGATTGCGGTTGTCGGTGACGATCTGCATCAGCACGGCGATGCCATGCGGCCCATACCCTTCGTACAGAAGCTCCTCGAGCAGTGTATCTTTATCGGTGCCTGCGCCGCGCTTGATCGCCCGTTCGATGTTGTCGCGCGGCATGGCGTTGGCCTTGGCTTTGTCTACGGCCAGGCGCAGTTTGAAGTTGTATTCAGGATCTCCGCCGTCGCGCGCGGCAATGGTGATTTGACGGGCCAGTTTAGTGAACAAAGCCCCGCGCCTTGCGTCGGTTGCGCCTTTTTTGCGCTTGATTGTTGCCCATTTACTGTGACCGGACATAAAACACTCCTCTGTGTTTTCAGGCCAATTCAACGAGAAGGGTCGCGCCAATTGACCATGATGAGACTAAGATATTATAGCACAGAATTAGCGAATTTTGGATTTCCCCTCTGAGAGCGTCACAGACTGGCTGCATAGACGTCTCGTCCGCCGCGCCGTCAGCCGATCGGTGCGGTTGCATTTCAATTTCGGGGCGTAGCCGTGGTTGCAGCGATTTTCATCGCCCGACAGCCGATCTGCCCCCAGCCCGAAATGCACGCATCGGTTCTGCCGCGCCTGATCCCGCGAATTACGCCCGGCTGCGCACATGCGCTTCCACCGCGCGGATGAAGCCGAGGAAGAGCGGCCGCGGCGCAGTGGGCCTTGACTTGAACTCAGGGTGAAATTGGCTGCCCAACATCCAGGGGTGATCGCGCAGCTCCGCGATCTCAACCAGGCGGCCGTCTGGCGACAAGCCGCTGAAGACCAACCCGGCCTTTTCCAGGATGGCCCGGTAGGCGTTGTTGAATTCAAAGCGATGCCGATGGCGCTCCATGACGGTGTTGACCTGATAGGCCGCGGCGGCCCGGGTGCCTGCCACCAGGTTGCACGGATAAATGCCCAGGCGCATGGTCCCGCCCAGTTCTTCCACCGCACGCTGGTCTGGCATCAAATCAATGACCGGGACGCGCGTGGTGGGATCGAATTCCACGCTGTTCGGTTCGTCGCTGTCGAAGACATGGCGCGCAAACTCGATGCACAACACCTGCATCCCCAAGCATAGACCCAGGTAGGGCACCTTTTGTTGACGCGCAAAGCGCGCAGCCACGATTTTGCCTTCGATGCCGCGATAGCCAAAACCGCCCGGGACCACAATGCCGTCCACCGTCTCCAGGAGGTGGGCGCTGCGTCCCTTTTCCAAATCCTCCGAACTGATCCAGGTGATCTCCACGCCGTAGCCCAGCGCCCACGCCGCATGCAGCAGCGCCTCGCGCACACTCATGTAGGCATCTTCCAACTCGACGTACTTGCCCACCACGCCGATCTTGAGCAGCGGTTTGTCTTCACGCGCGCGCGCCACCAAGTCGCGCCATTCTGTCAGGTGGTCGCCTTGCTCGGCCGCGCTCGCCACCGCCTGTGAGTAACCAAGCCGGCTGAGCACATAATGCGCCAGTCCAGACTTCTCGAGTTCCAGGGGCACGGCGTAGACGGTGTCGGCCGTGACCAACGGCACCACGGCTTCCACATCCACATCGCAGAAGAGGGCGATTTTCTCGCGCAGGCTGTCTTCCACGGGATGATCGGAGCGACAGACAATGACATCGGGTTGGATGCCTATGCTGCGCAGTTCGCGCACGCTGTGCTGGGTCGGCTTGGTCTTCAATTCGCCCGAAGCAGCCACGAAAGGCATCCAGGTGACGTGGAGATACAGCGTTTTGTCGCGCCCCACGTCTTTGCGCATTTGGCGGATGGCCTCTAGGAACGGCAGCCCTTCGATATCGCCCACGGTGCCGCCGACTTCAACAATGACAACCTGGGCCTCGCTCGCTTTGGCCACGGCGGCAATACGGCGTTTGATCTCGTTCGTCACGTGTGGAATCACCTGGATGGTGCCGCCGAGGTAATCGCCCCGCCGCTCGCGTCCGATAACCTCTGCATAAATCTGGCCCGAGGTGACGTTGCTGGCGCGGCTCAAGTTTTCGTCAATAAAGCGTTCGTAATGGCCCAAGTCCAGGTCGGTCTCCGCGCCGTCTTCGGTGACAAAAACCTCGCCGTGTTGATAGGGTGACATAGTGCCCGGATCCACATTCAGGTAGGGATCCAGTTTTTGGATTGAAACCGTCACCCCGCGACTCTTCAGCAGCCGTCCCAATGCGGCGGCGGTGACGCCTTTGCCCAATGAGCTGACAACGCCGCCGGTCACAAAGATGTAGTTGGTCATGCAGTCTCTTCTCCTCCTCGATTCAGCCAGGGTAAGCGTGACACTGGCCCTTACGGCGATCACAGCACCTGTGCAAACGAAAGAGACACGGGAGCAATTCCCCGTGTCTCTTGGCGACGTTGAAAAAATGGGCCGCTGCACAAACCCGTGTTCGTGGCCGCGCCCCCATCGTTTTGCGATGATTTGTTGTACTGAAGCCGTTTTGTCGCCAGGTCATGGCCCCCAGTATAGCGCAGAACCGTGAGATTTCCAAAGTCCACGCGGATTCAACAGCAGTTCCACTTGCAGCCTGGTTCTTAACCACAGGGATCACAAAGAACGCAGAGAGGTCACCGCTTTGCGCCTGATCTGCCCTTTCTTTGTGTTCTCTGTGTTCTTTGTGGTTGAAGCAGACGATCCAGGATTTGGCGCGTTCAGCAATCTGGGTTAGTATCTTACCAATTGACTTCTTGCACAAAAAGCAAGAAACCGCTAAGACGCGAAGGTCGCCAAGTTCTATCCAGTTTTCTTCGCGGTCTTTGCGCCTTTGCGGTTCCGTTTTCCTGTTTGGTTCCGGCTTGACCGGGTTAGGATAGGCAACTGGTTGTGAGCGACAACCCATCACGGCACCAAGAACCTAGAAATGAGCTTTTATGCCTTTCACCTGCGTGGCTCTCGATCTTGAGACAACTGGTCTTGACGCAGAACGCGATGCGATCATTGAGATTGGCTGCGTCAAGCTGGAAGACGGTCGCATTACCGACGAATGGTCAACCCTTGTCAACCCTGGGCGTCCCCTTCCCCTGGGCATCGTCCAGTTAACGGGCCTCACCGATGCCGATGTGGCTCCCGCCCCGCCCCTGGCGTTGGTGGGGCCAGCCCTCCTGCGCTTCGTTGGCAATCTCCCCATCGTCGGTCATAACATCGGCTTCGATCTGGGCTTCCTGGCGCAGTTCGACTTGTTCCGCGCCAACCTGGCCATTGACACCTTTGACCTGGCCACGGTGCTGCTGCCCCGCCAGGATCGCTACAACCTGGCCTCGCTGGCGGCGCGCTTCAACATTACCCTGGCCGAAGCCCATCGCGCGCTGGATGATGCCCGCGCCAGCCTACGCCTCTTTCTTGCGTTAGTGGAGTACGGCAGCCGCCTGCCCGCGCCGCTGCTCAACGAGATGAGCCGCCTGACGAGCCGCAGCGCCTGGGCGTTGCGTCCCATCTTCCACGAAATGGCTGCCCAGTCCGCGGCGCGGCCGCGGACCGCGTCGCCTCAGGTGGCGCCGGGCCGCCTGCGCTGGACTGAGGCCAGCGGCGATGCGCCGCTGCGCACACGCCGTGTGCCCGCCGCGTTGGACATCGAAGCGTTGGCGGCCCTGTTGGCGCCCGGCGGCCAGCTGGCCTCTACCTTCGCCGGTTATGAACACCGCCCCCAGCAGGTGGACATGCTGCGAGGCGTGGCCGGCGCGTTCAATGACGCGCACCATCTCTTGGTTGAAGCCGGCACCGGCACGGGCAAGTCCCTGGCCTATCTACTGCCCGCGGCTCACTACGCGGTGCAGAACGACGCACGCGTCGTGGTATCTACCAACACAATCAACTTGCAGGATCAATTGGTGGGCAAGGACATCCCCGCCCTGCAGCCGCTCCTGCCAGCGCCGGCGCGTGTGGCCCTGCTCAAAGGGCGCACCAATTACCTTTGCCCGCGGCGCTTCAACTATCTGCGCAGCCGCGGGGAGCTGAGCGAAGATGAAATCCACCTGTTGGTCAAACTGCTCGTCTGGTTGCAGTACACGCAGACCGGTGATCGTGACGAAGTGATGTTCACCACCCCTGGCGACCAGGCCGCCTGGTCGCGCGTGTGCGCCGAACGAGATTCGTGCAGCACGGCTCAGTGTCAGGCGCTGCCTGGCGGGCCTTGTTTCTTCCAGCAGGCGCGCAACCAGGCCGAAAGCGCGCATCTGATCGTGGTCAACCATGCGCTGCTCCTGGCCGACATGGCGGTGGAAAATCGTCTGCTGCCCGCCTATTCCCACCTCATCGTGGATGAGGCGCACCACCTCGAGGCCGCCATCACGCAGCAGATGGGTTTCCAGGTGACAGCCGCATCGTTTCTCGCGCTGTTGAATGAACTGTATCCGGCCGGCGGCGGCCGTGGGGGCGGTCTGCTCACCGCGGTGCGCGACCAGGTCAGCGGCGTAGCCTTCGGCAATCTCAGCCAGCTGTGGCTGTGGCTGCAGCGCGGCCAGGATGCAGTCGCCATCTGCCGCCAGCGCCTGCCCGATTTCCTGCGCACACTGCTGGCTTTTGTGGCTGAACAGGCGCAGGGTAACACCACCTACGACCAGCGGGTGCGCCTGACTTCCAGCGCCCGCGCCCAACCGTTGTGGGATCGCGTCGAGATTCAATGGGATGACTTCGCGCTCCCGTGGCGTCAACTGCGCGAACAAATCGAACATCTACGTCAGGCGCTCGTGATCCTTGCGCAAGAAAGCCCGGCCGACTTCGACACGCTGGCCACGGAACTAACCGGCGCGGCCCATCATCTGCGCGAGATGGACGAACAGGTCTCCGCGCTGATTGCACAGCCAGATCAAAATGGCATCTACTGGTTGGAGCTGGCAGCCGAAAACGAGCGCGCCGATGCGGATCCGCTCTTCCGTCTCTCGTTGCGCGCGGCGCCGCTGCAAGTGGGCGGGCTAGTCGAGCAATACCTGCTGCGTGACAAGGCGTCGGTCATCATGACCTCGGCCACGCTGCGCACGGCCGGCTCGTTTGACTACCTGGTGGAACGCCTGCACGCCTGGGATGTGCACACCCTGGCCGTAGGCTCGCCGTTTGATTATCAAGCCTCCACGCTCCTCTGCCTGCCCACGGACATCCCCGATCCCAATGCGCCCGGCTACCAGGCGGCCGTCGAGCGGGCGATTGTCGAGATTGGCCGCGCCACCAAAGGGCGCATGCTGGTGCTTTTCACCGCCTACAGTCAGCTCAAACGCACGCGTGACGCCGTGGCGCCGCTGCTGGCGCTGAGCGACATCGTGGTGTTTGAACAGGGCGGCGGCACGTCGCGGCGGCAGTTGATGGAAAACTTCAAGAACACCGATCGCGCCGTGCTCCTGGGCACACGCAGCTTTTGGGAGGGCGTGGACATTATGGGGGAGGCCCTGAGCTGCCTGGTCATCACGCGCTTGCCCTTTGCCGTTCCCAATGATCCCATCTTTGCTGCGCGCAGCGAAGCCATCGAAGAGCCGTTTCTCAACTACGCGGTGCCAGATGCCATCTTACGCTTTAGCCAGGGCTTTGGCCGCCTGATCCGCAGCCAAAGCGACCGCGGCGTGTGCGTCATCCTTGATCGCCGCGTGCTGAGCAAGCAGTATGGGCAGCAGTTTCTCGAATCCCTGCCAACCTGCACCGTAGCCAAAGGCCCCCTTTCGATCCTGCCCGAACAGGCCGCGCGCTGGTTGGAGCTGCCGGCGGGCCGCCCCGCGCGTTGACCAGGCATTTGCCCAACCAACGTTCGCAGCGCACCCGCAATTCATTTGGCAAGCGTGCTGACCTTTGGTATAATCGGCCTGTCCGTTGAGACGTTTATCCGCAGCATAATCGCCTGGCCTGGCCAGGGCATGCTGGCGTGCACGGATCAACAGCAGGCCGATGCCATCCTAGCTCAATCGGCAGAGCAAGCGCTTCGTAAGCGCTAGGTTGTCGGTTCGATTCCGACGGATGGCTCTCGAAACGGAGCAGGGTCCACGCGGCCCTGCTCTTTTTTGTGGGAAGATTCGAGTTTTGGGATTTCTGGCATGTCATTTGATCGCAAAATCGCGTCGGGCATTTTCTGGGTGTTCATCTCCACGATGGCCTCCCGCGTCCTTTCTTTCCTGTCTAAAATCATTCTGCTCAAGCTGCTCATCCCGGCAGATTTCGGCATCGCCCAGACCGCGTTCCTGGCGCTGGAATCGCTGCAACTGCTGCGTGAGTTTGGCTTCAGCTCGGCGCTGATCTACCGCAAGCAGGACATCGCCGAAGCCTCTGATGTCACCTTCTGGATTACCAACCTGACCTCGGTGATCTATGCGGCCATTGCCTACTTTGGCGCGCCCTTCATCGCCGTCTTCTTCAAAGACCCGCGCATCACCCCGGTGGTGCAGGTGCTGGCGTTCACTTTGCTCATTCGTTCACCGGGCACGGTCCATTTTGTGCTTCTGGCCAAAGAGCTTGATTTCAAGCGCAAAGTCATGCCCGATGTCATTCCTACCGTGGGCTACGGCCTGCTGGCGATTATTTTGGGCGCACTGGGCTACGGCGTGTGGGCGTTGGTGTGGGGCAAGATTCTGGAAGCGGTTCTGGGCGTCATCCTGGTCTGGTTGGTCGTACCCTATCGCCCGGCGTTTCGCTTCAACACGCGCATTGCCCGCGAAATGTTCAACTACGGGATGCACCTGGTGGTCAGCCAGATTCTTATCTTTGCCATCACCAACGTGGACGATGCCTTTGTCGGCCGCGTGGCTGGTATGGCCGCGCTCGGCGTCTACGGCACCGCCTACTTGCTCTCGAACCTCCCCGCCACCCAGATCACCGCGCTGGTCAACCAGGTTATGTTCCCGGCCTTCGCGCGCATGCAGGACGACTTGCCCTACTTCCGCTTGACCTTTTTCCGCACCGTCCGCTACGTTTCGCTGCTGTCGGTGCCGGTCGCCCTCTTGACCATGTTCTTCGCCGCGGATTTCATTCATGTGCTTGACCCCGTCAAGTGGGGGGATGCGGTCCTCCCAATCCAATTGCTGGCCGTCTACGGCCTCTGCCGCTCGGTGG
>CAZEPA010000058.1:0-12561 GCA_964513955.1 uncultured Anaerolineae bacterium
TCTTTCCCTACACGACGCTCTTCCGATCTGAAACAGTGGCCTTGCATGCCACGCACCAGGCCGATCAGCATCAAATCATGGCCACGGCCAGCCACATGAGCTACGTAAGCCCGCCGCCCTTTGCCGCGCAGTTTGTCGAAGCCGATGTGGACACGGAAACGGGCCAGGTCACGGTGAACCGACTGCTGATGGCGGTTGACTGCGGCGTGGCGATCAATCCGCTGACCGCAGCCGGCCAGGTGGAAGGCGGCATGGTGCAGGCGCTCGGTTACGCGCACTGCGAAGAGATGGCCTACGACGAGGAAGGCCATCTGCTGAACCCACGCTTCGGGCCGTACCGCATTTACCAGGCCGACGAGATGCCGCGGCTGGATGTCATCCTGGTGCAGACCTACGAGCCAAGTGGGCCGTACGGCGCCAAGGCCGTAGCCGAAATTCCGAAGGATGGCGTGGCCCCCGCGTTGGCCAATGCCATTTTTGACGCTACCGGCGTGCGCATCCGGCAGATCCCATTCACACCAGAGCGGGTGTGGCAGGCGCTGCAAGCGGCGTCAGCCTGACCAAATTGGCTTCCAATATCTTGCTCAAACCCGCGACCTGTTTGGTTACAACCCGGCATCAATCAGGGAGCGCAGTTGTCCAATGAACTCGCCCGGAGCCTGGATCAGCAGGCCGCTCTGCGTCGCCACGTCAGGCGTGAAATCTTTGGGGTTAAGAGTCAGAAAACGATCAACGGCGGCGCTGACAGCGGCCGCCAGAATGGGCGCATCTTTGGCTTCGATCAGAGGCGCCCAACGTTCGGTCTCCGCTGATGAGGGATCGGGGACGACTTCGAGGCGCATGACGGCGAGTAGGCCGGCAAAGGTGGGAAGAGCTTGAGGCAACTTCTTGCGCAAATTACGCTCAACCTCGTCCAGCACCTGGCGTGAAACCACGAGGGTGAACAGGCCGATCTCGGCCAGTCTCATGACCGCGTTACTGGCTCCTGTGGGCGAGGCGGCGCCAGCAATCAGGACGTTCGCATCCACGAAAATTCTACGCATCTGTGTGCTGCCGTGCGCGCCACATGGTCTCTCGCTCTTCCTGCTGGCCGGCCAGCAGGTCGGCCAGCGTGACGCCTTCCTGCTGCATGATGATCGCGAATTCCTGACTCAGTTTCGGCACGCGAGGCTGTCTGGGCGTCAACATCACGACGTCCCCAATCTGCACCAGAAAAAGGATATCGCCATCTTGCGCCGCCAGGGCCGTACGCACCGGCTGTGGAATGGTCACTTGTCCCCGCTCACGCAGACGCACCGCATAGGTTTCGTTTTTCATTGCTACGTCCATCGTCATGTCTCCATACGAAATTCTAGTTTTCGCACAATCGTATTTTACAACTCAAGTCGTCCCGTGTCAACTCAAGAATTCCCACGGCACTTTCAATCTCGTCAAACTACGAAAATCGGCTACAATAGTCATAGACGCGGGCAGGTGGTTGGCTTGAGACGTTGGCCCGGCTGCACCTCGGTTCGCGATGGCCACACCGCCGCCGGATCAGGCCGAGATTGCAGGCCTACAAAATTGCAGCGAAAAAAATGGAGCAAACAAATGGATACCGTTAAAGCAACCCTGGTAGACGCGATGCACTTCGACATGGAAGTAGATGGGCATCATTTCATGGTGGATGCGGCCAGCGACGTGGGCGGCATCAACGCCGGGCCGCAGCCGGTGCGCCTGTTGATTGCGGGCCTGGCCGGCTGCACGGGCATGGACGTCATTTCCATCCTGCGCAAGAAACGCCAGGAAGTGACGCACTTCGAGGTCGTAGTCAACGGCGCGCGCGCCGCCGATTATCCGAAGGTCTACACCGACATCGAGATTGTGTACAAGGTGGCCGGCCGCCACATTGACCAGGCGTCGCTCGAACGGGCGATTCAGTTGTCCGAAGAACGGTACTGCCCGGCCATGGCCATGCTGCGCAAAGCGGCCAATATCACCAACCGTTACGAGATCGAACAGGAATAGGCCCCTTGCTGGCGCTGGTCAGCGTCGCTGACCAGCGCCGTGTTTATTGGACGGCGGCGCGGCTGACGCGATCGAGCGCGTCAGCCTCCTCTGCGGTGATCTCCCAGCCCAGGGCGCCGGCGTTTTCGGCGGCCTGGCGAGCGTTTTTGGCGCCGGGGATAGGCAATACCCCTGGCTGGCGCACAAGCCAGTTGAGCGCGACCTGGCCGGGCGTCTTACCGTGCGCCGCGCCGATCGTTGTCAGGAGATCCACGGTGGGCATGGCCGCGGCCAATTGCTCAGTCGAAAACGCCTTGAAGCCCCGCCGCATGCCCGGCACGGTCGCACCGGGCCGGTACTTCCCGGTGAGTCGCCCTTTGCCAAGGGGGCTATAGGCGATCAAGGTGATGCCGAGCTCCTGGCAGGCCTTGAGGACGCCGTTGTGCTCACATTCACGATTGAGCAAATGATACTCGACCTGGTTGGCGGCCAGGGTCAGCCCGCGCTTGGCTAACACCTCGTGCGCCCGCCGCATGCGCGCCTCACGGTAATTGCTCACCCCGATGGCGCGGATTTTCCCTTCTTCAACGGCATCAGCCAAGACATTCATCAAGGTTTCGATGCGCAGGGTGGGAAAATACCAGTGCACCTGGTAAAGGTCAATGCAATCAACCCGTAGGCGTTGCAAGCTGCCATGGAGCGCGCGGCGAACCGAAGCGGGCGTCCAACGGTGGGGCAGCGGCGCAAACTTGCTGGCGATCACAATGGGCGTCTGCACGGTGGAGGCCAGTTCGCCCAACAGGCGCTCGGAGATGCCGGTGCCGTAGACCTCGGCCGTGTCGAACAATCTCAACCCCGCGCGCAGGCTGGCGTGAAAGGCGGCGACCACGTCCTGTTTACCATGACTGATGCCATACTGCCATGTCAGCTTGTCGCCCCAGGCCCAGGTGCCAACGCCCAAGGCCGGCACTTCGACTCCACTTGCACCGATTCGAATTGTCTGCATGTTCATGATTTCCCTTTGTCCCTCTCTATCGCTTTTCTAGTCCGTGGATACCCAAAAGTCAAGTTCGCGCCTTTGTCGCTGTCGGGTGTATAATCGTCCGCAGCTACCCCGTTGGGATGAATGTTCAGTCCAGGGAAGGCGTACGGCGCCGCCATGACACTCGACCGACCGTTCGCAAGAAAACGCTTCTTTCAGGTGGCTTTGGGGCTGCTGATGGCCTTTGGTCTGGCCGCGTGTGTGCAGCCGCCCCTACCGCCCACGCCGCCGCCGGCGCTGGTTACGGCCACGCCAGCCAGCAGCGTGACGCCGCCGCCGACCTTGCCGCCGCTGCCATCACCGCCGGCCATCACCATTGTGCCGGGGACTGCCATTGCGACCGGTCCCGCGCCGGGCACACCGCAGGCGGTCACGGTGACCGCGGCGCCCGCGACGCCGGAGGCAACGGCTCTGCCCTCACCCACGCCAGAAGCCGCTACCGACACACCCGCGCCAACGCCCACCGCACCGCCGACCCCCGCGCCCCTACCCACCGTGACGCCGCGCCAGCTCTTCTTTCCCGGCATTGCCAGTCAGGGACCAACCCCGACCCCGATCACGAACACGCCAATCCAGCATGTCGTCATCATTATCAAGGAAGGACGCAGCTTCGATGCACTCTTTGGCCGCTTTCCAGGCGCAGAGGGCGCTGTACGGGGGGAAAAAGCCGATGGCGCCCTGATTGACCTGGTGCGCGCGGGAGACCGCTTGGGCGGCAGCCCCGATGCCTCCAGCGCGTCGGCGCAGTTGGCCATGGGGGGCGGCCGCATGAATCAGTTCGACCTGATCCCGGGCGCGGCCCTGGCCGATGGTTTCCTGCTGCCGTTCACGCAGGCCTGGCCGGACGATATCCCCAACTATTGGCGCTATGCGCAAACGTTTGTGCTCAGCGACCGCACCTTTTCCGCGGTGGCCGGGCCGGCCTTTCCCAATCTCCTCCACCTGGTGGCTGCGCAATCCGCGTTGGTCACCGACAATCCTACGCAAAGTTCTGACACCTGGGGCTGCGACGCCCCGGCCGGCGCGCGTGTACGCACGGAGCCTAGCGCGGGCAACCCGACATGGGTCTTTCCCTGTTTCAATATCGCCAACCTGCCTGAGCAACTGCAAGCGCGCCCAGTTTCCTGGCGTTTTTATGGGCCGCGCCCCGGCGACGACGGCTATCAAACCGTGGTGCTGAACGCGATCCAAACCATTCGCACCTCCTACCTGTGGAACAGCAACGTCACCGGCGACGGCCAATTCCTGGTAGATGTCCTGCGTCAGCAGCTCCCAGCCGTGAGCTGGCTCGTGCCTCCTGGCGAGTTCAGTGAACGCCCCACAGCCAGCCTATGCGCGGGCGAAAATTGGACCGTGCAGCAGATCAACGCGGTGATGAAGAGCAACCTGTGGGCGAATACGGTCATCTTCGTCGTTTGGAGCCATTTTGGCGGCTTCTACGATCACCTGCCGCCGCCACAGATAGATCAGTTCGGCCTGGGGCCGCGCGTCCCGCTGCTGATCATCTCGCCCTACGCCCGGCCGGGCTTCATTTCGCACGGCCAGGCCGAACTGACCTCGCTCGCGACCTTCATCGAACGCAATTTCGGCCTGGCGCCGTTGAACGGACGCGACGCAGGGGCCAATGATTTGCTGGAAAATTTCGATTTTCGCCAGGCGCCCTTGCCGCCGCTGCTGCTCAGCACGCGGCGCTGTCCAGATTGAGCCTTGGGCTGAAGGTCAGGCTGGCAGGAGTTCAACCGCGGCGCTTCACCATAAGACCGTGGCGTGCAGCACACCGGGCGAGAATTGCAGCAGCGCTTCGCGCCCGCGGCGCACCACGGGCTGGTCCAGCTGCTGCTGTGGATCAAAGGCCACAGCGGTTTGCAGCCACAAAGGCGCTCCCTGACCCACCAGGCGGTACGGGTAGCCCCACTCGGCTGTGCCGCGCATGAAGTTGAAGGCGCGCCGCGAAGGCCAGGCGGTGTTGAGCCTGAAATCCATGGCCGATGGCCAGGGAAACGTCGTGCTGCGCGCTTCATCCTGGGGCTGCACGGACAACGGGCCTTGCGCCAGGCGCGCCAACATGTGCCGCATGAGCTCTGCGCCGGCTTGGGCGGTCAAGGCATCGGCTTGGGCGGCGCTGCTGCCGTCAGGTAAAGGCACGCCTACCTGCGCCACAATCTCGCCCGCATCCACGGCCGGCGTCATGCGGTGCAGCGTCACGCCGGTTTGCTCTTCGCCCAGCCGCCGCTGCCAAAACAGCGGCGCCGGGCCCCGATAACCGGGCAACAGCGAAGGGTGTAAGTTGTAACAGCCCAGGCGCGGCGCCTGCAGCAGCGCCGGAGGCAAAACGAATGAAAAACAAGCGACCAAGACGACATCCGGCGCCAGTGCAGCCAGCCGTTCTGCCGTCGGCGCGCCGCGCAGGTGCTTGACGTAGATGACAGGCAGCCCCGCCGCGGCCGCCTGCTCTACGATCGAGGGTGGTTGTGCCGTAGTCAAAAGCCGCAGCGCAGGTTCCGCCGGCGCGGAGCCTGGGGTCACCACGGCACAGACCTGGACGCCGTGGGCGAGCAGGTATTGCAGCGGGATGGCGGAAAAAACGCCGTCCATGCCCATGAAGACGATACGCAGCTTTTGGTTCTCAATGCTCATTGATGTACAATCACCGGCGTCAGCAATTTAGATAGGAGGTTCCAGATGGCCGATCCCGCCGCCAACATTGGGTTTAGCCCCGACAACACACGCATGGTGATGTGCCGCAAGCTGGGTCGCTTGCTGCCCGGCTTGGACAAAGCGCCGTTCAAGGGCAAGCTGGGCGAGCGCATTTTTAACGAAATCTCGCGCGAAGCATGGGAGATGTGGCCATCCTATCAGACGCTGCTCATCAACCATTACGGTCTCAGCCTGGGCGATCCGAATGCGCAGGATTTTCTTCTGCAGCAGATGGAACATTTTTTCTTCAGCGACGAAGGCCAAATGCCCGAAGGATGGACGCCGCCGGGCGGTGGACAGAAACAGAAGGGCGGCGCCGCGCGCAAATAGGCCTAAGTCAGGTCGTTATGGTGCAGATTGAAGAAGTCGCCGCCGCTGACATTCTGTTTGACAAGCGCGCGGATGTTGACGCCCGCGCGCTGACAATTTGATTTCTTGTTCCCATGAGATCATGGTTGCCGTCCTTTGCCATGATTTTACTCCAAATGGGCAAGAAGACGAAAGCCGCCCCAGGGCTGGAAACGTTGGTTGACAATTCTAGCGGACTGGCGGTCAACCCATGCAGGTTGCCGAAGTTGCCAAGAAAACCGCTTGCTACTTCTTTCGCCCTGTAGTAGAATTTTATCAAGCGTGTTTGCCGCTTCGTTGTGCGTAGGGTGGGCACGCAAATCGGCTCTCAAATTCCATATCCCACGTTTTCCGGACAGCCCAATTCAAGTGGCGCCAGAACAGCGCTGGCGCCGGATTGTGCGGCGGCCAGACTATCATGGGAAATGCAATGTTATCTTAGTGCCCGTCACATAGCCCATATTTCGTTTGAGCCGCCTGGTCTCCGGTGAAGGGGGACGAACAGCAGGGCAAGTGTCCGATAGGCTACAGGGATTGTGAGTAGCGTTGGTTTTCTATCGCTGTGAGGCGTAATGATGATGGAATTTGAATGGGATGCAAGCAAGGCCAGAGTCAATCTGTCAAAGCACGCTATCTCATTTGATGAAGCCAAGACCGTCTTCGATGATCCACTATACGTAGATTTTTACGATCCTGATCATTCTGATGATGAGGAGCGATATATCATTATCGGGCAGTCGCAGCAAGGTCGCTTGTTATTTGTATCATATGCAGAAAGCAGAAATAGGACTCGTTTAATTAGTGCAAGAGAAGCAACACGAAGGGAAAAAGCTACATATGAGAAAGGTTGAAAACGAGATAGACGACGAATTGCGCCCAGAATATGATTTGAGGAGTTTGCGTGTGCGGAAAATCGGCCGTGAGCGATCTGGATTTGGGGGACAGTTTATTCAGTTAGCGCCCGATGTAGCGGAAATTTTCCCCGATGCCGAGTCAGTGAATGAAGCTTTGCGGTTTTTGATTCGGATTACTCGGGAAGGTAAACAATCTCCTTCAATGGCTGGTAGGGGTGTTTGACCGACTCGTGTGACATGCTAAATTAAATATCTGGTCATTGGCGGCTATACACTGATTCAATACGCCGAGCCACGCCACACCACAGACCTGGATCTCGGGATCAATACCGACGTGTCTGATGCCCAAGCCGTCTAATCGTGTCCTGCGGGAATTCGGTGCGCGTTTGGCGGATTTGACCGAAGCCGATTTCGCCGAAGAAGGCTACTTCTACCAGATATGAAAACTGGATTCTCAGACTGGATCAAGTGGAGCAAGAGAAATGGACTCGACCGGCTGCGATGCCCCGGTGTCTATGCCATTGCTCTCTCCGATGCTGACATAGCCGGGACAGCATTCTCATGGCGACCGGAAATAATCTACGTGGGTATGACTAACGCCAAGGGCGGGCTGAAATCACGTCTTCAGCAATTTGACGATACAATCAAGGGCAAAACCGGACACGGTGGCGGTCACCGCGTCCGGTTCAAGCATCCAGACTACGCCACGCTGGCGCCCAGACTATATGTGTCCATCCACCCATACGAGTGCGACGTTGAGTCGAACCAACCGCGCGACCTTCGTGTTATGGGTGACGTGGTCAAGCACGAATACGAGTGCTTCGCCATCTTCGTGGAGACGTTCAAGAGGTTGCCGGAGTTCAACGACAAGAAGAAGTCACCGAAGAAATGAGGGCCGCCAACAAGCACCTGCATTTCGCAGCGCGCAGCGCCTCATTTGCGGCGCGCCGTTTGGCCGGACGATATAACACCGTGAGTCAACCGGCACAGTCACGCGGCGCATAACTCACTGTCGAAACTGATATCAGGCGAAGGAGCGCATGTTGAGTGTAAACGCAGTTGAACGACTTGAGGGCAAAACACTCAAGCGATTCCAGGACTTCGCGACGCACCTTCGGATGATCTTTCCCGCTGTGCCGATGTTATCTGCCGATGTTGTTTGGGGAAATGGCACGCTTGTTGATGAGTTGACTGAACACCCGATTCCATTCACGGATGCCGCATTGTCGGAGTTGGAGCGAGTGTTGCCAAGATTAACCCAGATACTCACTTTGACAGCCGTCACGCGCTGTGGTATGCTTGCCGCCATCCAAAATTGAACAAGCGTTGACGGAGAGAGTACGCCTGAAACGGATAGCCCAGAGAGCGACCGCTGGCTGCGATGGTCGCCTGTCCGACTGGCCGAAAGACACTCCTGAGCTGCATGGTTGAATCACCGGGGCGGGTTGATGCGCTTTTGGCGCCCATCTGCACCGTGTGCTGTAGATCATGCCGGTGGCGTCCGTTACGCGCTGCTGGTCAGAGATGACCGCTGAAGGTTTTGGCCGTGAGGCCGAAACAAACCAGGGTGGTACCACGAGTTGCGCCTCTCGTCCCTCGGACGGGTGGCGCTCTTTTTATTTCCGTAGTCGGTCAATCTGGCTGTCAGTCCGACCGACCGACCGACAACGTTCAGGAGGAAACATGTCAATGGAAACCGTGGTATCCACGCCGCCGCGCGTGCGCACGAACGAAGCCCGCCGCGCCGTAGGCCAACGGGTGCGCCTGTGCGGATGGGTGCATCGCCTGCGCCAGATTGGCGCGATCAACTTTCTCGTCGTGCGCGACGGGTTTGGCCTGTTTCAGGCGGTGTTGACGCCGGAGGAGTTGGCGCCGCTGGCCGGCTGCGTGGAGGGCAGCGTCGTGGAGGTGACAGGGACAGTGGTATTCGAAGCCCAGGCGCCTGGCGGCCATGAGTTGCACGACTGTCAAGTGCGCGTGATCACGGCCGTGACGGAGCCGCCGCCATTCGAGATCAACAAAAAGGAAGTCAAAGCCACCCTCAGCACTTTTTTGGATCACGGCGTGGTGGGGCTGCGCCATCCCAACAAATGGGCGCTGTTCCGACTGAGCGCCGGCATCATGGCCGGATTCCGCGGCACCCTGTCCGCATTGGGTTTTACTGAAGTGCAAACGCCCAAGCTCGTGGCGTCGGCCACAGAAAGCGGCGCCAATGTCTTCAAGGTGGACTATTTCGGCCGCCCTGCCTACCTGGCGCAAAGCCCGCAGTTCTATAAGCAAACGATGGTGGGCATCTTCGAGCGCGTCTTCGAGGTCGGTCCTGTCTTCCGCGCAGAGCCGCACGATACCACGCGGCATATCAATGAATATGTCAGCCTTGACGTGGAATTCGGCTTCATCGAAAACCACTTCGATGTGATGACGCTACTGGCCGCGGTCATTCAGGGCATTTTGCAGCACCTGGCGGTCGCTTACGCGGCCGAATTGGCGCAGCTGCGGGTGAAAATGCCGGCCTTTGCCGCGCCCGGCGCCATCTCTCCATTGGCGGCCGCGGGGACGGGAGGCATGGTTGCTGATATCCCGTGGGTCTACTTCCCGGCGGCGCAGGAGATGATCTTTCGGGCCACGGGTGAGGATTGCCGCGGCGAGCCTGACCTGGCGCCGGCGCATGAGCGTTGGCTGGGGCAATGGGCGCAGCAAACGCTGGGCAGCGACTATTTGTTCGTCACCGGTTATCCGATGGGCAAACGACCGTTTTATACCCACCCCAATCCGGCCGATCCGGCCTTCTCCAACAGCTTCGATCTGCTGTTTCGCGGCACCGAGTTGGTGACAGGCGGCCAGCGCCTGCATCGTTACGCTGATTATGTCGAATCCCTGGCGCAGCACGGAGTGAGCGATTTGGCCGCCTTCGAGGCATATCTGGAGGTGTTCAAGTACGGCATGCCGCCGCATGGCGGCTTTGCCATTGGTCTGGAACGCTTCTTGATGCAGCTCTTGGGGCTGGACAATATCCGCCTGGCGACGCTCTTCCCGCGCGATCTCAGTCGTCTGACGCCGTAAGCAGCGTAAGCCCGGCGATGGGTGGGGGCGTATGGCGTTGCGCCCCCACCAGAGACCGAATGTCTACAAGTCGTCGCGCCGATTGCAGCGTCGTCGTCCGCCCGGTGGTCAATCTACCACGGATGACACAGGCCACACAGAACGTAATCCTTCATCATTCCCTTCCGTGTATTCCGCCTGTTCCGTGGTTCATTGAGACGACGCGTCGTCAAAGGTCGCCCAGGGATTGAACAGTTGCCTTCAGATAGTGGTCAACGCTGCGCCGCAGGGCGCGATGAGTCAATGAGGAAATCCATGCGCGATGAGACTGTCTTGCTCTATCTATTTGTAGGCAGCGGTGTGCTGCTGAGCTTGATCGCTATTCCTTTGATGCAGCGCCGCGTACGGCCCAACTTGTGGTACGGCTTTCGTGTGCGCCAAACCCTGGACAATCCGGACATCTGGTATGCGGCCAACGCGTACGCGGGGCGACGCTTGTTTTGGCTCGGCGTGGTGACGATCGTGGCGGCTATCGGCCTTTACGCCGTTCCCGGTCTCACGCTGGATGGTTATGCCCTGCTGGTCGGCGGGGTCGTGCTCATCGCCTTCGTGGTGGTCATCGCGCAGAGTTTTCGTTACCTGGCTGCCCTGACGCGGCGGCCTTGATTGGTCATTCAGCAAGATAGCACACTTGTTCTTGCTATAACCATCATTCTATGGCATACTTCGGCTAGATCGCCGCTTTTTCTCGCAGCTCAAAACACGCATCCATGGAACAGCACATGACTATCGGCACCATTCGAACCATTGATATTGACCAGGAAATGCAGACGGCTTACCTGGATTACGCGATGAGCGTGATCGTTGCGCGGGCGCTGCCCGACGTGCGCGATGGCCTCAAGCCGGTGCATCGGCGCATTCTCTACGCCATGCACGACATGGGCCTGACCGCGGACAAGACCCATAAGAAGAGCGCGCGCATCGTCGGTGAAGTGCTGGGCAAGTACCATCCGCATGGCGACGCTGCCGTGTACGAATCTATGGTGCGCATGGCGCAAGATTTTTCTCTTCGCTACATGCTGGTGGATGGTCAGGGCAACTTCGGCTCCGTGGATGGCGACAACGCCGCGGCCATGCGTTATACCGAAGCCCGCCTGGCGCGCATTGCCTCCAGCGTGTTGGATGACATTGACAAGGACACGGTTGAGTTTGGGCCTAACTTCGATGAGTCGCTGCGCGAACCGACGATTCTGCCGGCCTTGCTGCCCAACCTGCTCGTCAACGGCGCCAGCGGCATTGCCGTGGGCATGTCCACCAACGTGCCGCCGCACAACCTGGGCGAGGTCTGCGATGCCCTGATCTACCTGATTGACCATTACGAACGCACCGATGAGGTCAGCATCGAAGAGCTGATGCAGTTCATCCAAGGGCCTGATTTCCCCACCGGCGGCCTGGTTTTCCGCTATGGCAAAACCAGCACGGGCGAGCAGGAAGACTTGATCGCGCAGAGCTATGCCGTGGGCCGGGGGCGTTTTGTCATTCAGGCCAAAGCGCACCTGGAGGAGATGAGCCGCAACCGCAACCGCATCGTGGTGACCGAACTACCGTACATGACCAACAAAACCCGGCTGCTGGAGCGGATCGCAGAGCTGGTGCGTGAAGGCCGCCTGGATGGCATCAGCGATCTGCGCGACGAGTCGGACCGCACGGGCATGCGCGTGGCGATCGAACTCACGCGGACGGTGGACGCGCAGCAGATTCTAAATGAGCTTTTCCGGCTGACGCCGATGCAGCAAACCTTCTCCGTCTCCCTATTGGCCCTGGTGGATGGCGAGCCGCGGCTGCTGTCGCTCAAGAAAATTCTGATCCATTATGTCGAACATCGCCGCGAAATCATTCGGCGCCGTACGGAGTTCGATCTGGCGCGCGCGCGGGCGCGAGCTCACATTGTGGAAGGGTTGTTGATTGCGCTCAAAAATCTGGATGAAGTGATTCAGATTATTCGCAGTTCACGCACGACGGAGACCGCGCGCGCCAATCTGATGAAGCGCTTCCAACTGAGCGAAATCCAGGCGCAGGCCATCCTCGACATGCCGCTCAAACGCCTGGCGCAGCTCGAACGCCAAAAACTGGAGCAGGAATATAAAGACCTGCTGCGGCTCATTGCTCAACTGGAAGCGCTGTTGGCCTCGCAGAGCAAGATGCTGGCACTGATTCAGGATGAGCTGCGCCAACTCAAGGCGACCTATGGCGACGCGCGCCGCACGCAGATTGTGGAACGGGCCAAAGGCAAAATGACGGCGCATGACCTGCTGCCCGATCAGGATGTGTGGCTGACAGCGACCCGCGACGGCGTCATTGCGCGCCGTCCGTTGGAGGATCTGAGGCCGGAGGCGCTCCGCAGCCTGGCGCCCAGCGCGGATCTGGCTCTGCTGCCCGCCAACACGCGGCACTACCTGGCGCTTTTTAGTCGCGACGGCCGCAGCGTGCGCTTGGGTCTGCATCAAGTCAACGAAGGCGCGGGCAGTCATTGGGCCGATCTGAGCGGATTTACACGGCGTGATCGCATGGCGGCCGTGACGACGATCGCGC
>CAZEPA010000059.1:0-7364 GCA_964513955.1 uncultured Anaerolineae bacterium
CGCCGGCCCACCAGCTTTTGCAGCAGGTGGCGGCCATTATGCGACCGCCGGGATGACTGTTGTGATCACCCGCTGTCCCTTGGTCCGCGTGCCCACCAACGCCGACGGGCCGGACGGCGTTGGCGCACCTGTTCCTCATAGATCTCTATGTAGCGCTGCGTGGTCGTGCGAATATCGTAGCGCATACTGGTTTGGCGGGCGCCAATGGCCAGGCTGGCGCGCTGCGCTGGTTCCGAGAACAGGCGCAGCATCTTCAGCGCCAGCGCCGCGTAGTCGTGCTCCACGACAAACCCGTTAACGCCGCTGACCACCGTATCGCTGATGCCCGGTGAATCAATGCCCAGCACCGGAAGCCCGGCGGCCATCGCCTCCAGCACCGTCATGGGGTGCACCTCGCTCACACTGGCCGTGACAAAGAAATCGGCCAGCGCCAAATAGCCAGGCATGTGCTCGTAGGGTACCGGCCCGGTAAACAGAACCTGGCCGCCGATGCCCATCTCCTGCGTGGCTTGACGGAAATCGTCCAACTCCGGGCCGCCGCCAATCATCAACAGACGGGCATCGGGTGCTTCCCGCGCCACCGGGGCAAAGGCCCGCAGCAGGGTGCGCACATTCTTCTCGCCAGACATGCGCCCCACAAAAACGGCGACGGATGCCGCCTGCGGCAGCCCCAGGCTCGCGCGATCGGTGCGCCAGGTTGGTTCTCGAAAACGCGCCACATCAATCCCGTTCGGCACCACTTCGATCGGCCCGTTTACTCCCCAGCGCCGCAAAACGTCCTGAATACCCGCGGATGGGGCAATGACCAGGCTGCAGCGCTGTGTGAAGGCCGGAAAGAACGCTTCCAGAAACGTGTCTGACATGGTGGCCGGCACCAGGGGCAGGTATTGCTGCGCATAAAGGTCGTAGCGCGTGTGGCTGGTGAACAGCACCGGGATGCCATAGCGCGGGCCTAACGTCGTGGCCATGGCGCCGCTGAGAAACGGATGATGGACATGCAAGATGTCCATGGTGCCCAGCAGGTCGCGAATCTCGCGGTTGTAGCCGAAGTTAATATGATACCCGGTATTGGAAAGCGGCACGGCCTGTGAGCGTATCACTCGAAACTCATCATCTTGGTAGTCTGTATGCCCAAGGGTAATGATCCATGGCTCATGGCCGGCTTCTTCCAGCGCGCGTTTGTGCAGGCTGACGAACGTGGTGATCCCGTTGATGATTGGTTTATAGGCGTCCAGAAGCAGTGCGATTCGCATAGTCAAGTAACTATCCTGGTCAGTTTGGCGGCTTATTTAAGCAGATAAATCGTTGATTGTATCAATATCACGCGGCGGCGGCCGATCGAAGGCCACGGATACGAGGGCATCAGCGTAGGCGGACAACAGCGGACGCCCGCCGACATCTCCCGTGATGGCCAACAAATCGGAGAAGGCGCCCTGGTCGAAGAGCACCGGGTTACCACGCTGCCCCCGATAGGTCGGAACCACCAGCGGCGCCAGGGTGGTGCGATGCCGGGCAACCAATGCATCCACCACGTCCGCAGTCACGTCCGGCTGATCCGCGAGCAGGAAGACGGCTGCGGCCACGGGCGCCTCCTGCTGCTGCAAACTACGGATGGCGGCATGCACCGAAGTTGATTGGCCGTCTGCCCACAGCGGGTTGTTGACGATGCGGATGCGCGCGCCAAAGGGCGCCAGCGTGGGCCGGATGATTTCTTCCCCGCAGCCCAGGACGACGATGATGGAGTCGAGGCTGGCGGCGGCCAGGGCCTGATGGATGACGTGGTTGAGCAGGGTGGTGCCCTGCCAGGGCAGCATCTGCTTCAGCCCGCCAAAACGCCGCGCCGCACCCGCGGCCAAGATAACGCCGGCGACGCGGCCAATTGCCTGCGCCGCGGGCACCGGTGTGGCGACGGCGCCCAAAATTACCTCGCTGATGCCGGCCGTCTGCTGCAGCAGCGGCTGCGCCAGGCGCGCGCTTACCTGCATCCGCTGCTCGGAATCGAGCTGGTCCAGCTTGTTGAGCAAGGGCACGACACGCGCACCCGCCGGCCGACCTTTCAGTCCGCCTTGCGCGTGACCGAGCAGATGCACGATCATCTCCGGGGTGATCGGCTCGCCAAGCCCTAGCCCTGTCAAGGCCGCGACCTGCGCAGACCGATGGACGTGGGCCTCGGTCAAGGGTTGGCCCAACGCGTCCAGGCCCACCACAGGTACGAGGAGCGTGGTGCTGGCCGGAATCACCGGCTCATGTTCGGCCGGCGCTTTCAGCGGCCGCATGCGCGCGCCATCCGCTTCGACCAGTACGGCGTCCACCCCCGACATGCGGCTCAGCGCCTCAACGGTTTCCGCCGGTACTCCGGGCGCTTTGTGTTGGAGGTCATCGGTGGGGCCTGTCACCATGACGTGCCGGTGCACGGCCAGCGCGACGCTCAGCTCGGATGGCAGATGAGTCACGTCATCCAGGCGCAGATGACACGGGGACAGTTGCGCTTGCGTGACAAAGATGCGCGTGGTGGACGTCGTGACGACGCGCCAGCCGGCGCTGACCAGCTCTTGCGCCAAGCAAAACATGGCCGTGGTTTTGCCGCCGCCGCCCGTGAAGCTGACAATATCACCCTGAACCAGCCGCAGCGCTTGGCTCAGGTTCATGGCGCACCATGACTCAAGATGGCTTCCAGGACGCCGCCCGCCACGGCCAGCGACTTCTCTGAGATGGTGAAGCAGTGACTGACATCTCCGCGTGGATCAAGGTCGCCAATTTTGCGACCTGCCTCTACTTCGCGGGAAGGGTGAACCAGGCCGCGCAGCACACCGGGAAAAAGCGCGCGCACCGGGACCCCGTTTTCGCTTGCCGGCTGTGGACTGACACGCGCAATGATCTCTCCGCTCCTAATCCGCGCGCCGATCTCATGCAGCGGCGTGACATAACCCGTGATCGGCGCGCGTAGGACGCGCGTGGCGGTGTAGCCTTCGATGGGGCCGGGTGTGCCGGTGTCTGCCAGCGCCTGACCCTCCCACAAGACGCGGCCCAGGGTGTGCCCGCGGTGCGTTTCTACAATGGCGTGACAGTCCTGACCCGCCGTAAACCCCGGCCCCAGCGCAATCACCAGCGGTGCGTCCGTCAAATGCGTCCCGGTGTTCTTCTTCGCCATGATGGCGTCCACCACAACGGCCGGCTTCAGTGCATACAGCAGATCGGCCGGCGGCGCCGCCAATACGGGGATGACGCCAGCCGCCAACGCCGCCAGGGTCTCGGTCAGGGTATCTGCCCGCTGCGCTCTAATTCCTTCGATGAGGGTTTCTCCTGCGTAGACCGCTTCGGCAAAGCAGACCGCGCGTCGCACACAAAACGGCTGCGCCAGATCGGTCATGACGACGCCAAAGCCGCAGCGGTGCAGTCGGTACGCCACACCTGAACCCAGGTCGCCCGCGCCTTTGATCAGCACCGTCCTTGCCTGGTCGGCGCCGGCGCAGCTCTTACCCATGCCGCCTCGCGCCCCCTATCGCCCGCCACACCCGTTCGGGCGTGAGCGGCAGATCGTTGATCCAGACGCCGGCGGCGGCGTGCACTGCGGCGACAATCGCGGGCGCCGTGGGGATGAAGGGCATCTCAGCCATGCCGCGTGCACCAAACGGGCCTTGCGGGTCAGGGATTTCCAGGATTACGGGCTCCACCTCGTCGGCCACATCGGCGATGGTGGGGATCAGGTAGGTGCTGAGGCGACTTGTGAGCACCTGGCCGTCCTTTTGCTTGAAATCCTCCATGAGCGTCCAGCCTTGCGCTTGCGCGACCGCGCCTTCGATCTGCCCGGAGACCTGCTGCGGGTTGATGGCTTTGCCCACGTCGTTGACTGACACGAGGCGGAGGAGGTGAATGCGGCCAGTGTCCATATCTACCTCGACCTCGGCGGCCTGCGCACAGTAACCGAAGGTGATATTGGGGTCCGATTCGCCGGTCTCTTTGTCGTAGGCCGTCGTGGCGCGCGGCAGGTATCGCTGCCGCACGATGACCGGCCGATCCTCTTCAGCTTGCCATTGCGCCAGCGCCTGACGAGCCGCGGCGATGATGGCGTTACCGGCCATGAAGGTCATGCGGCTGGCCGAGGTGCTGCCGCTGTTGTCAGTCAGCGCTGTGTCAGATGCAATCAATTGTACTTGCGCCAGCGGCACACCCACCGTTTCCGCCGCGATCTGACGCATGAGGTTGTGCGCGCCCTGGCCGACATCGGCCCCGGCGTGGTGCACCACCACTCGTTCCACCTGCGCCTGGCCGTGCAGCTCAACGGTGGCTAAGCACTCATCCACGAAGCCCAGACTGAAACCGACGTTCTTGAAAGAAAGCGCCAGGCCCGCCCCGCGGCGTAGGTTCCCGCCGGCCGCATCCAACGCCGTTCGGAAGCGATCCGCGGGCGCCGCGTCCCGGCTAAAAGCGGGATCGGGCTGCCAGCCGTTTGCCATGCGCACCCAACCGGCCTCGCTGGCGCAGCGCGCCAATACCTCCGGCGCCGTGCAGCCCGCCGGAATCCGACTGCGGGTCGCAAGGAACGAACCTTCGTGTAGCACATTGCGCGCCCGGAACTCGACGGGGTCGAGATGGAGGGCTTCAGCCAGATAGTTCATCTGCATTTCGGCGGCAAAATGCCCCTGCGGGCCGCCAAACCCGCGGAATGCGCCAGACGGCACATTGTTGGTGTAGACCGTGCGCGCATCTACGGCAACGTTGGGTATGTCATAAGGGCCGAGGCACATCAGGGTCACATTGCCGAGCACCTTGGTGCTCGTATAGATGTAAGCGCCGCAGTCGCTGGTCACGTCCACACGCGCCGCGAGCAAGCGGCCGTCGCGGTTTGCGCCCCAGCGCGCCTTGATGACCATCGGATGGCGCTTGTGATGCCCTATGATAGACTCTTCACGGCTCCAGACGATCTTGACAGGTCGGCGAATGCCGCGCTGACTCAAGCGCCACGCGGCCAGCGCCAGGACAATCTGTACGGACATGTCCTCGCGCCCGCCAAACGCGCCGCCGATGGCGGGATAGATCACCCGAATCTGCTCGAGCGGCAAGCCTAGCGCGTGCGCGATCTCCTTCCGGTCTTCATGCACCCATTGCCCGGCCACATACACCGTCACCACACCGTTGTCGTCCACCGCGGCCAGGCCCGCTTCTGGCTGCAAATAGGCGTGCTCTTGCGCATGGGTGGTGTAGGTCTGTTCGATCACGACATCGGCGGCGGCCAGCGCAGCCTCCACGTCGCCGCGGCGGATGCGGTAGCTGTGCACCACGTTGCTGGGGCGCTCCGGGTGGACGTGAGGGCTGCTCGCCAGCATGGCATGGATTGGGTCTGTGACTACCGGCAGGTCTTCATACTCCACGTGGATCATGGAAAGCGCGGCTGCTGCCTGCGCTGCGGTTTCGGCCACCACCAGCGCTACCTGGTCGCCAACGAAGCGCACGATGTCGCTGCCCGCTTGCGTATTCACCTCGTCCAGCGGGCCACAAAGCACCGGCTGGTCAGCGATAATTAAGCCGTAGCTGTTGTGCGGCACATCACGGGCCGTGAACACGGCCACCACGCCGGGTGCGGATTCCGCCGCGGCCGTGTCCAATGTCCGGATACGTGCATGCGGCCGTCCGGCAAAGAGGATTTTCATCCACAGTTGATCCGGCAGGTCTATGTCGCCTGGATAGAGCGCGGCGCCAGTTACCTTTGCCCAGGCGTCGGCGCGAGGATGACTGCTGCCAACAGCACGCATAGAGACTCCTTCCGTGGATACCGCGTAGTTTCTGGCAACCGGCGTTGCGTCATATCTGCGCCGCGGGCGCTGCTGGCAACACCTGCTGGCTTGTCTTGAGAACCGCCTCGATGATTTTCGCATAGCCGGTGCAGCGACAGAGGTTGCCAGCAAGGGCCTGCTCAATGGCGCTGCGGTTAGGGGTCGGGTTTTCGGCCAACAAGCGCGTGGCCGACATCAAGAGACCGGGTGTGCAATAGCCGCACTGCGTGGCGCCGGCCATGACGAAGGCCCGCTGTAGTGCGTTGACAGCGGGGAGCAGGGTGGGATCGCCTTCATCCGCCGCCAAGCCTTCGATAGTGACGACGTGGCAGCCCTCCAAAGCCGAGGCAGGCACCAGACAGCTCATCACCGCCGCTCCGTTCAGCAAGACGGTGCAGGCCCCGCATTCTCCTTCTGCGCAGCCTTCCTTCGTTCCCGTCAGGTGGAAGCCGCCAGCTTCCGGCGCGGCGCGCAGGAGATCAAGCAGGGTTTTGCCATTGGCATTATGAATCGCCGCGGGCCGGTTATTGAGCGTGAATTGAATCGCCCCGGCTTCATGAGAAGTGGAGGCGCCCGATTCATCGGCTGATGAACCGGGCCAGGCGCACCCGCCCAGCGTAATGGGGCTCGCCTCCCAACCTTCGCGCGTGCGTCCCTCCCGAATCTGCGTGAGGGCGCGACGGGTTAGCACCGCCACCATCTCACGGCGGTAATCGGCGCTGGCGCGCACGTCGTCAATCGGGCGGCTGGCGGCCGCGGCCAATATCGCCGCCTGTTCAATCGTTGCCTCATCCAGGGCCGAACCGATGAGTGCTTGCTCAGCGTCTGTGGCGCGCAGGATGGTCGGCGCGACTGCACCGAGGGCGATGGCCGCCTGGCGCACCTGTTCACCCTCCCGATGCAGCACAATCGCCACGTTGACCAATGAAATAGCCTGCGCGCGTCGCAATCCGAGCTTGAGGAACGCGCCGCTGGCGTGGTCATCCAGTCCTCGGAAGGCAATGTCAACCAGAAGCTCGTCGGGCGCCAGCGCGGTGCGGCGCACGCCCTGGAAGAATTGCGCGCAGGTCAGTGTGCGCGTCCCGCGACGACTGGCCAGGGTCATGCGCGCGTCCAAGGCCCACAGCGGCGTGATGGTGTCATTCGCGGGCGAAGCGGTGATCAAGTTGCCAGCCACGGTGCCCCGATTGCGAATCTGCGGCGCGCCGACCTCCCAGCAGGCGCGCGCCAGGGGGAACGCGCGTTCGACCGCCAGCGGTGATGCAACCACCTGGTTGTGGGTGACCAGCGGGCCTAAGCGAATCCAACCGTCGTTGTCATGACGCATGGTATCCAGGCCGGGGATGCGCGTGATGTCAATGAGGATCTTTTGCGGGCGGACGCCGCGCGCCAATTCGAGCAGCAGGTCTGTACCGCCGGCGATGACGCGCGCGTCATTTCCGTGTTCAGCCAACAGATCCAGTGCGTCGCCCAAGGTGCCCAAGGCATCCCGTGCGGTTCCCAGCACTTCAGAGCGCGCACGCTCCAAGGCGTCCGTGGTGGCGTTGCGTAGCAGTTCCTGGGCGTTGTCGATGGCGGCATTGGCTGCAT
>CAZEPA010000059.1:7374-12542 GCA_964513955.1 uncultured Anaerolineae bacterium
AGGTGGTCGGCGTCAGATAGCGGTTCCAGGTGGAAGAAGCCATGAGTTTGTTCTAACCGGGATCTTGTTCAGGAATAGCCGTCGGCAAAGGTGTCTATCATCAGCTTGACATCGCCCAGGGGATACAAGATGGGGCACGTACAGCCGTTGGCGACGTACTCGCGCACCCTGGCGCGCGCCTCGGCGGGCGTTCCCGTGGCGGTGATGCGCAAGACCAAATCGTCGGGCACATATTTCATGGCCGCGCGCACCTGCTCGTGCGTGGCCGGCCAGCCGAGGATGCTCTGAATTTGGGCCACGACCTCAGGCGAAACGCCGCTGGCTTTCGCGATATGAGGCTGCTGCGCCAGGTATTGGGTCAGCAGTTCTTTGGCGCCCTCGATGGCCTGGCCGCGATCTTCGTGCACCGAGCAGACCACTAACTGCGGCCGGTCAATGTCGTCGAGGCTGCGGCCGACGCGGCGCGCACCCTCGGCCAGGGCTTCCAGCGCCGGGGCATTGTAGTCGGGCGGTACGCAGTAGTTAAGCACGACGCCGTCGGCAATTTCACCGGCCAACTTCATCATCTCCATGCCGGTCGCGCCAATGTACATCGGTACGTGACGCGCCTCGTGGCGACCATGCACGACATCGAGTTCAATGCCGGTGACGTGATGAAATTCACCGTCGAATGTGACGGTTTCCATGCGCAAGAGGCGGCGCATGACCTCGATGGTTTCGCGCATCGCCAGCAGCGGTTTGCGGCGTTCGATGCCGACGTTTCGAGCCAACGGATCCCACCAGGCGCCGATGCCGCAGATGATGCGATCGGGGGCCAGGTCGTCAAGCGTGAGGAAGGTAGCGGCCAGCAGGCCGATGTTGCGCGTCCAATTATTGATGACGCCAGAACCGATCTTGATACGCTTGGTGACGGCCGCGAAGGCCGCCATCGGCACGATGGCGTCACGCACCAGGCGCGATTCCGCCTGCCAAACCGCTTCGAAGCCGCGGTTTTCGGCATACTGGGCGTACTCCATTCCCTCACGGATTTCATGTTTGTCTTGCAGGTAGAGAGCAACTCGATCTGGCATAGAACGACCTCCTTGTCGCGTTTGAACCAGCGGCGTGCGAGAGATAGCGCCGATAGATGGCTGATAACGTCTATCCGTCATTCTACCAGCGAATGTGGGTCACGTCAATCTGAATTGTTGCACCAATCCTGGCGACAATCCACGCTCAAAAGGGCAGGGCGCTTGGCGCCGTCCTCCAGTGCGACGGCCGCGTCCAACAGTCGTGTCTTGGGAAACGCCAACGAAAAAGGCGCACCCCGGAACTCAATCCTGAGCGCGCCTTTTGATTGCGGGGAAAGTATCTCACCCAGGCTCGTAGCGACTTGCCAGCTCCGGCGCCGACAGCAGCTTGGCCAGCGCCTCTTTTTGGATCTGCCGCACTCGTTCGCGCGTCAGCCCCACGTGTTTACCGATTTCGGCCAGCGTGTGTTCCTGGCCGCCTCCAAGTCCAAAGCGCATGCGCAGGATTTCCGCCTCACGCCGGTCCAGCCGGGTCAACTCGTCGTTCAGTGCATCGTAGAGGAGGGAGCGATAGGCGTGGTCCACTGGTTCAGCCGCATGGACATCACTGATGCGGTTCATCAACGTGCGTTCTGTCTTGTCGTCTTCGTCGCCGCCAATCGGCGCATTGAGCGACGCGGCATGCATATCGCCCAATTGCAGCGTGTAGCTGACTTGCTCAGACTCCCAATTCAGACTTTCGGCTATCTCTTCGGTAGACGGATCGCGCCCCAAGCGTTGGGAAAGGCGATCGCGTGTCTGGTAGATTTTGCTCAACTGTTCCACGCGGTAGGACGGCAGCCGAATGGTGCGACTCTGGTTGGATAGTGCGCGCGTTACTGCCTGGCGAATCCACCAAACGGCGTACGTACTAAACTTGTTTCCCTTGCGCCAATCGTATTTTTCAACGGCCTGCAGGAGGCCCGCCATTCCTTCCTGCACTAAATCTTCCATGGGCAGCCCCAGGTTCTGATAGCGCCGCGCCACGCTAAAGACAAGCCGCAGATTCGCCAAGATCAGCGCCTGGCGCGCGCGCTCACCCTGACGCTGTTGGTCTTCCCATTCATATCGTTCTGCTTCAGTGATGACTTGCCGATTGTGCAGGTTTTGACGGGCCGCTTTGCCGGCTAACATGTGTTGAGCTAACAGACGCTCTTTCTGAACATCGAGCAGCGGGGTTTGTGCAATCTGTTCCGTGTAGTGTCCCATGCAGCCACCTCGATCTTGCCATGATTCCAGTCTGTCCGTTTTGGTCAATGAGGCTGGTCTGACCGCAGTTTCCATACTTTTTATGATCGAATTAAGAAAAATTATAGCACAACTGTGCAACTTCACCGTAGCATGTCTTCCAAAAGTGACTGAACGCGGACTATGTGCTCCGATGAGACGCGGGGGAAATAGACAGGCGCCCATCTTTGAGTGGTCTAAGATGGGCGCCTGCCTCTTCGGTTCTACGGAAATGACGAGGGAGAGACCGAGGGCCACCGGCGGGTGTGGCAACGAGGTTCCCTCTGAAGGCGGTTGGCGTCAGCGCACTGGAGGTCAGACGACGCCGTGGAGGTTACTCTCCGATCCCGTCAAACCGTGGTGACGAAAACACCATTCGGTGTAGCTGAAGTATAACAAAAGAGTGACGAAACGCCAAAAAGCGCCTCCAGACATCTGGTGACCTCCTGCCGGAGGACGCAGTGGCTACATGCTGTAGCGCACGGTGTAGGTAATTTCCGCCGAACCGTTGGCTTCAACCGGCACGCGCCACTCAATGGTCTGCGCATCCACCTTGGTATAGCCTTTGTCGCTGGCCTGAACGATCTCCCACTGGCTCCAGCGGTATAGATGCTCGACCACGCGAACTTCTACCGCGCTCTCCTTGCGGTTGCGCAGGACGATCTTGAAGGTTTCTTCAACGGTCTTGTCGCCCAGGCGTTTGAAGTCGGTTTGAGTGCGCTCGCCCACAATATCGAACGCATCTCCGACATAGAGCTCGACCTTCTCGCCTTTGGCTGTGTGACCGATCTGATTTTCACCGATCAGCAGGGGCACACCGTCCACATCGGGCTTGAAGACACGCACCACGCCTGCTGGCAGCGCCGCGTCCAGGTTATTCGCCTTGCCAGTAGTGAATTCCAACATCGTCTTGACCTTCGCCTGATTGGTGGCGCCGTAGCTTTGGTCGAAGACTGGCCCATAGCCGCCGTATGTCAGGGCAGATCCATCGAAAACGAAACTCTTGGTCGTCGTGATGTTGGTGCCGGTCACGAACTCGACCTGCTTGGTTTGATTGTTACTCACGGTCACAGGGCGGTTCACTTCATAGAGATGATACTCAAAGAAGCCGCGCTCGCTGACTTGCGGCGCTGGCGGCGCTTGCGCTGCATCCACCGTGCGCGCCAGCATCAGCTTCTCATTGTTATCGGTTGCGGCGCGCGCGATGTTGCCGGCCACCAGCTTGAGCTTGGCGTCCTTGTAGGCCGCGCCGCTGTGGTTGTCTAGGGTGATCCAACCATTGAGATCGAGGGCTTTTTCATTTTCTGCCAGCAGAAGGACATAATTGGCTTGCCAACTGAGGCCACCCGTCAGATAGGTGACATCGGTCGTGTGGGAACCAGCCTTGTCGGCATCAACGGTCCACACGAGGGTGGGGCGCGTAATGAGGCCATCAGGCAGGGCCGGAAAGGTGAAGGTGCGAATCTCGTCGCGGCGCAGAACCGTGACCTGACCGTCGTCCGCCATCAGGATGACATCGCCGTTGCCATTCAGCAGTTTGCCTTTGTGGCTTGTTCCATCTTTGGTGACGATTTCAATCGCCTGGTCAAGGTACTTCTCCAGCAGTTTGTCCGCGCCGACCAGATCGTACTCGTAGTTCTGTTCCAACACACGCGTGCCGGCCGGTGAGGTGCGCGAGGTGAAGCGCACGCTGGTTGGATCAATCATCGCCGGCACATCGGCGTAGCGAATCTCATTCAGGCCCAGGGTGAGAGTCAGAGGTCGAGTTTCCTTGACTAACGCCAGGTTATCATTGTACACCGTCAACTCGACGGTCTTGTTGCCTTCATCACCTGCAGATCCCTGCCAGGCTGGCGCCGGCAGCGCGGTCGTGAAGATGAGCACCGCGGCCATCAGCGCAGCTGCTAAGCGCCGTTCGGGTTTGTGGGTGATGAACGCTTTTCTCAGTGTCAACATGATTTACTCCTTGTGATGTTTCTTGCATAGTTTGATATGCGGATTCTTGGCCTGCGGCTGAGCGCCCGCATTGGCTGTCTGCCAGACGGAAGACACAGAAAAAAGGTTCCACCTGGTTGGCTGGCAGTCAAGTTGGATGTGGCGGTTTGAGCAAGAGCCGGATCGAAGACGATCTAGCGGGAGCTGTCCTCGCATGCTTACTGCGAGTCGTTGGAGAGCTGAATCATCAGGTAACCAACGCCTGGCTCGCTGCGGATAATCTGGGGATGGGCGGGGTCAGCTTCAATTTTCTGCCGCAGACGGTAGATGCTGGCGCGCAGGATGGTCACATCGTCGCGATATTCCGGTCCCCAGACGGTGCTCAAAAGATAGGTGTGCAGCAACACGCGACCTGGATGACTAATGAATTCGACCAGCAAATTGTATTCCGTGGGAGTCAAGTGCACCTCGCTGCCCGCCACCATCGCTTTGCGCATGCCCAAGTCCACTCGCAACGGCCCGCTTTCAAACACGCCAGAGTCAGCCGGCCGCAGCTCTGGGTGATAGCGGCGCAGGACGGCCTGAATACGTGCGAGCAGTTCGCGGCGACCGAACGGCTTGGTGAGATAGTCGTCCGCGCCCATTTCAAGGCCGCGCACCTTGTTCTCTTCTTCTTCCCAAGCGGTGACGATAATCAGCGGCACGTCGCTCACCTGCCGCAGGCGCGCCAGAACATCGAAGCCATTCAACCCTGGCAAGCCGAGGTCCAGCAGCACCATGTCCACATCAGATTGCTGCGCCATCTGCAGGCCTTCGGTGCCGGTGCTGGCAGTCAGCACGCGATAGCCGGCCAGTTGTAGGGTGGTGCGCAGCAGCTGTAGGACGCGAACTTCGTCGTCAACGGCCAGAATAGTTTGTTTCGTCATGGGACTACTCCCATCCTTTCCGGGCGATGAT
>CAZEPA010000060.1:0-12506 GCA_964513955.1 uncultured Anaerolineae bacterium
CCTGAGACGCTGATGCCCGCGCTGGACGAGCTGGAGACGGCCTACCTGGGCGCCATGGGCGATGTCGCCTTCGGCGCGGAATTGGACGACCTGTTGATGACCTATGTCGGCCGGCCGACGCCTCTTACCCATGCCCGGCGATTGAGCGAGCACCTGGGCGGCGCGCAGATTTACCTGAAGCGGGAGGATCTGGCCCATTCGGGCGCGCACAAGATCAACAACGCGCTGGGTCAGGCCTTGCTGGTCAAACGCATGGGCAAGCGCCGCGTCGTCGCGGAGACGGGCGCTGGTCAGCATGGGGTGGCAACAGCCACGGCGTGCGCTCTGCTCGGCCTGGAATGTGTCGTCTACATGGGCACCGTGGACATGGCGCGCCAGCAGCCCAATGTCTTCCGCATGAAACTCCTGGGCGCGGAGGTGCGCGGGGTCGAGAGCGGCAGCAAGACGCTCAAGGATGCCATCACCGAGGCGATCCGGGATTGGGTGACGAACGTCCAGACGACGCATTATCTGCTCGGCTCTGCCTTGGGGCCGCATCCCTATCCGCGCATGGTGCGCGATTTTCAGCGCATCATTGGCGTGGAAGCGCGCCAGCAGATGCTGGCGCAGACCGGCCGCCTGCCCGATGCCATCGTCGCCTGCGTCGGCGGCGGCTCCAATGCCATCGGCATCTTTCATCCCTTCCTGGCCGACGAGGAGGTGATGTTGATTGGCGTGGAGGCCGGCGGCCGCGGCATGGCCGGCGGCGAGCACGCCGCGCGCTTCAGCGATCCCCGCAAGGGCCGGCTGGGCGTTTTGCACGGCACGCGCACATTCGTCTTGCAGGATGCGGACGGGCAGATTGCCCTGACGCACTCGGTCTCCGCGGGCCTGGACTATGCGGCCGTGGGGCCTGAACATGCCTGGCTGCGCGATCAGGAGCGCGCGGGCTACACTTTCGTCACGGATGAGCAGGCCTTGGCCGGCTTTGAGGCGCTCTGCCGGCTGGAGGGCATCATTCCGGCGTTGGAGAGCGCGCACGCCATCGCCCATGTGCTTGACCTCGCGCCCACGATGCGCCAGGATCAGATTATTTTGGTCAACCTGAGCGGCCGCGGGGACAAGGATTTGGATACGGTGTTGAAGGCGATGGGGGAGAGAGGGAAGATGGAAGATGGAAGATTGAAGATTGGAGAGCGGAGATTGGAGATTGGAGATTGAAGATTGAAGATTGGAGATTGAAGAGGGAGGGAGATGAGTGATGGATGAGGTGGCTGGAGCGGGTGTGGCGCATCTGAACGCGGTGTTTGCGGCGGCGCGGAGAGCGGGGCGTGCGGTATTTATGCCCTATTTGGTGATTGGGCATCCCGACATCGAGACATCGTTGGCGCTCGTGGAGGCCCTGGCGGCGGCGGGCGCTGATTTGTTTGAATTGGGCATACCCTTCTCAGATCCGTTGGCCGATGGGCCGGTCATTCAGAAGGCCACACAGCATGCGCTCGATCATGGGATCACCGTGACCGCATGCCTGGCCGCGGTGCGCGAGCTGCGGGATCGGGGCGTGCGCGCGGGCTTCAACCTGATGGGCTATTTCAACCCGATCTTGGCCTATGGCCTTGAACGGTTCTGCGCCGACGCCGCCGCGGCCGGCGTGGATGGCGTCATCGTGCCGGACTTGCCGCCAGAGGAGAACGGTGAACTGGCCGCCGCGTGCCGTGATTATGGGCTAGCGCTGATCCGCTTCCTGGCGCCGACCAGCACGGCCGCCCGTGTGACCATGGTGACGCAGCAGGCCGAGGGGTTTCTGTATCTCGTCAGCCTGACCGGCGTCACCGGCGCGCGTGATGCGCTGCCTGCCGATCTGGCCGCGTTCGTGGCGCGCGTGCGCGCGTTGACCACCGTTCCGCTCGCAGTCGGTTTCGGCATTTCCACGCCCGAGCAGGCGCACAGCGTAGCCCAACTTGCAGATGGCGTCATTGTTGGCACTGCCATCGTCAAGCGCGCGGCCGGGCCGGATCCAGTCGTGGCCGTGCGCACATTGGGCCAGGCGCTGGCAGCGGCCATGCAACGCGCCTAGCCCTCGTCCACGCGCCGGATGCTGGACGCCGCGGAAAACCCATTGGGGTAGCGGCGGCGCAATTTGGCAATGTTGGTGGCCGCGACTTCTTCCAATTCGACGCCAACCTCTTGCGCGAGCACAGCCAGGTACCACAGCACATCGCCCAACTCCTTGACCAGCGCGGCGTGGTCAAGCTCGTGCTCATGGTAGAGATGCTTTTTCATTTCCTCCGCGATCTCGCCTGCTTCACCGATCAGACCCAAAGCCCAGTTTGCCAGGCGGTCGTTGCGGCTGCGTTCTGGTCCTGTATTCGCCGTGCGCAGGGCGGCCTTCTGGTACTCATTGAAATCCATGATTCAATCTCCGATGCACAAAATGGGGGGTTCACCTAACCCGACCGGAGCAGCGCCCACAGTGCGCCCAGCACCAGGAACGGGCCAAGAGGCAGCGGCTGCCCGGGCCGATAGCGCCGCCGCATAATCTGCCAGCCCACCATCAGCGCGGCCGCCGCTCCGGCCGTTATCAGCGCCGCCAGCAGCGCCCCGATCACGCGCGGATATCCAGTCACCAGGCCTACCAGCGCCGCCAACTTGACATCGCCCATGCCAAGCCCTGGGCCTGTGCCAGTTTTCAGCCGCGCGGCCAATCGCGCGCCGACCAGAAACAGCAGTATAAAGAGCATCAAAGCCAGGCCGCCCCCCGCCAGCGCTGCGGCCAGGCTGCTCGCGCGACCCGCCGCGCCGCGCGGGCCAAGACCCAGGGCCGCAGCCGTCACGGCCGTGCACAGCATGGGATAAACGATGGCGTTGGGAATGCGCAGCCGTTCCACGTCAACAACGATGATAAGGCAGGCCGCCGCCAGGTAGAGGCTTTCCAGGCCAAAGCGCAGCGTCCAACCTTCGGCCAGCCAGAGCAGCGGCAGACCCGGCGTCATGACCAGCGCAACCAGCAGCGGCCTCTCGCGTAGAGCCATGACGCCGGCGGTGCGGCTAAGCCGTCTCAAGTTTGGCCGCGCCCAACCCGGCCAGCCATCGGCCAGCCCATTGATTGCATAAGCCAGCAGCAGGCCGAGCAGAAGCAGTAGCAAAATACTTAGCATGACGTTGAATGTTGAGGGCAAAGTACAAAGGACAAAGTGCAAATACCCATGCGCATGACGCGATGCTCAATCACGAGATGCCGATCACCGGTCGCCGATCTCTGGTCTCCGATCTCCGGCCTCCAATCTCTGGTCTCCGACCTCTGGTCTCCGACCTCTGGTCTCCGACCTCCGATCGCCGCGCTCCAGACTGGCAAAAATCGGCGAAGGCGGGTACAATTTGCTGGCCCCTTGCCCTGGGTCGGGGGGATTTTGAATTCGAGTCTGTTCAATGCAAGCACCTGATTTTCGTGATCGCATCAGTATCTACCTGTGGGTGATTCTCGCCATGCTGGCGGCTGAACTTTTTCTGCAGCTGCCCACGCGCACGCTCACCTGGATCATTCTTGGTACGCCGCTCAGTGTTGAAATCAACTCCTCAACCTTGTTGGCCGTCCCGCTGCTCGTGTTAGCAGCCAGCGGCGTAGAAGCCGTGGTGCGAGCACATCCCCTGGCGCAGGCGGGTGAATTGCCCCATACCTGGATTCTATGGTCCCTGCCTTGCGCTCTGGTGCTGACGGCTGCCCAGCTCCTGCCGCTCATTTCCGGGCGCATCACGTGGCTCGCCGTCCTGGCGCTGATCGGGGCTTTGCTGGCTGCGATTAGCATCATCATCTACCACACCATTGATGAGCGCGATCGCTATTATCGCCTGTCACGCGTTGCGCTCAATTTCATCACCTACGCCGTGGTGCTGCTCCTGTTTTTGATCGTTTACCAGTCGCGGGCGCGCAGCATACTTTCGGGCACAGTAACGGCGGCCATCGGCGCCCTATTGACCATCGAATTGCTGCGCGGGGCGGAGAGCACAGCGCAGTCCGTCACCCTGCGCCAAGTGCTCACCTACGGTCTACTGTGCGGCCTCGTACTCGGGGAGGCCACGTGGGCGCTAAACTACTGGCAGCTGCCCAGCCTCACCGCCGGCTTTCTGATGCTGCTCATGTTCTACTTGCTTGTCGGGCTGGCGCAGCAGGGTATTGGCGGCGCCTGGCGGCGCACCGTGGCGCTCGAATTTCTCGCCATTGGCGCCGTTGGTTGTCTGCTGATCTGGCAATTTGCCCCGCGCTGATCTGTCCTCGCATCGTGCCGCGAGCCGATCCTATCGCTGTGCTTCCTGCACCTTTCGCCACAGCCGCTCAGGCTGATCGCGCCATTCAGCCCATGACGTGTCGCCGCGGCTGAGCGCCTGCAACGTCTCCGTCAATATCGTATTCACGGGCGTCTTGATGCCGCGGCGAGCGGCCGCCACCACGGCGCCATTGAGGTACGCCACCTCGGTGCGGCCTTTGCCCGCTTCCAGGTCAAGGTAGAGCGAGGGCGCTTTGCTGCCGCGGCCCCCGGCCACGAGGCGGCCCAATGCGCGGCGGATGATGGGACGGGGCAATGTGCGAATGAGCGGTGCGAACCACGGAAATGGATAGCCGCCCAATGTGACCGTGCGGATGCCTTGCGCGGCCATCACGGCCAATGTCTCACGCCAGGCTTCAATCTCCAGGTCCGCCAGGCGCGCATCAGCCATGACCTGGCTGGGGGTCCAGCCCAGAATGGCGCAGGTGGCGTTGGCTAGTTGGTTCATCAGCAGCTTGGTCCATTTGAGTGCGCGATAGTCGTAGTACACGCGCGCGGGCAGGCCCGCCGCCTCAAACATGGCCGCCAGTGGCAGCGCGGGAAAGGCTGGCATCCTGGGATCCACTGCGGCCAGCGCGACGCGCCCGCGTCGAATGGCCTCGATAACGCCGGGGGAAACCACGGCGACCGGCGTGGTGATGGCGCCGGCCATCACGCGGTTGGCGCCCAGGATCGCGGCCAGGCGTTCTTCGTTGCCGACGCCGTTTTGCAGCGTCAACAGCGGCGGCAGTCGTGACCGCCACGGCGCCAGCTGGCCCATCACGGTGGCCGTATCATACGCCTTGACCGTTAGAATGGCGAGGTCGAACACGGCTGCGCCATCAAAGGCCGCGGCGACCGATGGCACGGCGACGATACCAGATGCCGTCTTGGTTTCAGTGCCCATGCGCAGCGTCAGTCCCTGCGCCTGGATGGCTTCCACCAGCGCCGGCCGACCAATCAGCGTGATCTGCTGTCCCGCCAGCGCCAGGCGTGCGCCCATCAGGCACCCGATAGCGCCGGCGCCAATAATCAAAGTTTTCAGTGGTCGTCTCCTAAGTGCAAAGTGCAAAGTGCAAAGGTCAAAGTGCAAAGGGAGGAACTATTGGCTTGCTCCGACGGTCAACGTGTCGTATTGACTTCTACTGTCCGGCAATTGGCTGAACAAGTGCGGCGCTTCCCACACGCCTGGGCCATGGGGGCTGGCTGGCAAGGATCGCCAAACTCGGCTATAATGCGTGCCGTTCGATATGCAACAGGCAGACTGATGGCATGACAAGACTAATTCTCGGTATCGAAACCTCATGTGACGAGACGGCCGCCGCCGTGGTTGGCGATGGTCAGCTCATCTTGTCCAACGTGGTGGCGACGCAGATTGAGCTGCATCGCCCCTATGGCGGCGTTTTTCCTGAGCTGGCCTCACGGCAGCATATTCTGACCCTGAACCCAGTCATCGAACAGGCGTTGGCGCAGGCGCAAGTCACCTGGCGCGACATCGAAGCGGTGGCGGTGACCTATGGGCCGGGATTGGCAGGTTCGCTGCTCGTTGGCGTCAACCTGGCGAAGGGGCTGGCGTGGGCGCAGGGCCTACCGCTGGTGGGCGTCAACCACCTCGAGGGCCATGTCTACTCGAGCTGGCTGCAAACCGGTGCAAACTCAGCGCCCGACGCTTTTCCGATCCTGGTGTTGATCGTTAGCGGTGGACACACCGAACTAATTTTGATGCACGATCATGGCCGCTATACACGCCTGGGCGCCACGTTGGATGACGCCGCCGGCGAAGTGTTCGACAAAGTGGCGCGCCTGCTGAGCCTGGGCTATCCTGGCGGCCCTGCTCTGCAAAAAGCGGCCATGAGCGGTGATCCGCAGCGGTTCGAGCTGCCGGTGGCGCTGCGCCATGACGAGAAGCATCGCTACAATTTCAGTTTCAGCGGCCTCAAAACCGCGGTGCTGCGCCTCACGCGTACGCTGACCGCCGATGGCGACGCCCTACCGACGGCAGACGTCGCGGCCAGTTTTCAAGCCGCAGTGGCTGACGCGCTTGTCTCCAAGTTGTTGGCCGCCATTGACGATTTCAAGGTGAGTCAGGTCTGCGTGTGCGGGGGGGTGGCTGCCAACGCCGAACTGCGTCGGCAGCTCACGAGCCGGCTGCCCGTTCCCCATGCGATTCCGCCCATCTGGCTATGCACGGACAACGCAGCCATGATTGCCAGCGCCGGTTTTTATCGCTATGCGGCTGGTGAGCGCAGCGGCTGGGATTTGGACGTGCGGCCTAACCTCAAGCTGATCTGAGTGAACGCTCAGCCTGATCTCCAGGGTCATCGGACGGCGGCTGCAGCGCGCTGAGCGCGGCGCGCATCGCACCCTGTTCGCTCCACGGCGTTTCCACGTCTCCGAAGCACATGGATCGCTCATGCCCTTTGCCGCAGGCAATCACCACATCACCGGGGCGCGCCAGGCGACACGCGAAGGCGATAGCCTCGGCTCGATCATCCACGCGCCAGAATGTCTCTTCTTCTACACCGCCTGCCTCAGAGCAGCCGCGCGCGATTTCAGCCGAAATGTCAGCCAGCGATTCAGTGCGTGGATCCTCTGCCGTGATGATCGTCAGATCGGCCAGGCGGCCGCTGATATGCCCCATCAGATAGCGTTTGCTGCGGTCACGCAGGCCGGCTGAGCCAAACACGGCGATCAGGCGACCGTGAAGCGCCACCAAGGGGCGGACGGTCTCCAGGGCGCGCTGCAAGGACACCGGCGAGTGGGCAAAATCCACGATCGCCAGGAACGGCTGCCCCTCATCAATGCGCTCCATTCTGCCCACCACGCCCGTGAAGCTGGCAATAGCCGCGCGCACGACAGGCAGGGGAACACCCAAAGCCAGGGTGGCGCAGACCGCGGCCAGGATGTTGTAGATGTTGAAATCACCGATCAGGGTGGTTGTCATCTGACTCTGAAGTCCATCCGTGGTCAAACCCAGGTCGTAGATGCTGTGACCCAAGTCGAGTGTAAACGCGGTGCGATCAGGAGCGTGCGTCACTTCGGCTGCTTGAATAGCCCCGTTGTGCAAGCCGTAGGTGAGACGCCGCACATCGGGCCGTCCCTGGCTCAGAATGGCGTCCAAGAGGGGAAAGCTGGCATCCTCGACATTGAGGATGGCCGTTTTGGCGACGCCCGGTTTGTCTACTGAGGCGCTCAAGTGTTGAAACAGAATGGCTTTTGCTGCGGCGTAATTGTCCCACGTCCCGTGGTAATCCAGGTGTTCGTGCGTGATGTTGGTCACGATGGCAAGGTCGAACTCGCAGGCGTCTACGCGGCGTTGATGCAGGCCGTGCGAGGTGCTTTCGAGCACAGCCACGTCGCAGCCGGCTGCGACCATCTGCGCCAGGTAGCGCTGCGTGTCAGGCGCGTCGGGTGTCGTGACGTGAAGGCCGGTATCGAGCGCTTGCCCGCCAATTTCAGCCTGCACGGTGGTGATCAGGCCAACCTTGCGTCCGGCGCTGCGCAGAATGTGCGCGATGAGGGTGCTGGTGGTCGTCTTTCCATCCGTGCCGGTGACGCCGACCACGGTGAGCTTGCGCGCGGGGAAATCATGCCAGGCTGCGGATAGCCAAGCCAGCGCGCTGCGGCTGTTGTCCACCTGCAGATAGGGAACATCCTCGCGGAAAGCGTCAAGCTCTTCCGGCGGCCGCTCACCCACAATGGCGACTGCTCCCTGCCGCAACGCTTGACCGATGTAGTGATGGCCGTCCACGTTGACGCCGCCTACGGCCACAAAGAGCGCGCCCGACCGAACCTGCCGTGAGTCGGCGGTGATAACACTGATGTCGGGATCACCCAAACCGTATTGAATGGCGTCGGCTAGAATAAGACTCAACTGACTGAGATGCACAGGTTCAGCCTCGTGATATGTGGAGCGTGGAATTCAGGCGAGATCTGCGCTGTCGTTGCTCGTGTCGGTTGATTTCCGGCGCGTTCGGTGGGAGGTGTTGATGCGCAGGCCCGTCCACCCGCAATCAGGGTTTTTGCACAAATATCGTCGCACCGGCAAGAACCACCCAATCAGGCGATCGCCCGGTGCGCGGTGGATGCGATGGAGCGCTTGACCACACTGCGGGCAGGCCTTGTCTGACCAGTCTGGTGATCGAATGATGCGCCAGCGGGTGCGCCAGATGAGCAGTCCAAAGGCAATCACAATCAAGCCGATGCCTGTGAGATCGGAAGCTGTCCGGTTGGCCAGGAAATCGAACAAACCCGCGATGGACGCGGCAATGCCGTCAATCACGGCTCGTCCTGCGGTGCTTAACCACAGCCACAGCGTCTGCCGGATGTTGAAGCGTTCCACGAGGAGGAAGAATCCAAGCAGAATCAGCGCGGCTAGAACGATTTCGAAGCGATAATTACGCCAGATGCGTCGCATACACTATTTCTCATTTTTGATATAAAGGTAGGAGCACGGTCTCCCGCGCTCCTACGCACAGGGGGGAATGTTGAGGCGATGTCTTGTCCATACCGTGACGGTCGCTGACCACGCTGCGCAGCGCACCGTCTAGGCGTCGCTGGCGCACCGCCGCTCCCGCGGCCGGTTTAGAGGGACGCCAAGATGGGCAAGACGGCCTGGGTGGCCCACTGGATGAACGGGCCAGGGTAGAGACCTAACACCAACGTCATGATCGCGGCCGCGGCAATGACCGCCTGAACGGGCCGCGACACCTTAAAGGCAGTCCGCGCACCTTGCGGCTCAAAGAACATGGCGCGTACTACGTTCAAGTAGTAAAACACCGCGATGGCGGCGTTGACCACCGCGACAGCGGCCAGCGCGAACACCTGGCTTTGGACGGCCGCGCCGAAGACGAAGAATTTGCCCAAGAAGCCGCCGGTGGGTGGAATGCCGGCCAGCGACAACATGAAGATCAGCATCGTGATCGCCAGGAAGGGTTGGCGGGTGATGAGGCCGGACCAATCCTTGAGTTCAACACTGCCTGTGGCATCTTCGACGGCTGTCACGGTGATGAAGGCGCCCACATTGGTGAAGAGATAGGCGAACAGATAGATCAGTACGCCGTTGACGCCGTTGAAGGCCTTCCCCGGCGCCGCCGTGGCGGCAACGAGGCCAATCAAGATGTAACCCGCCTGGGCGATGCTGGAGTACGCGAGCAGGCGCTTGACATTCGTCTGACGCAGCGCGGCCAGGTTTCCCAGTGTCATCGTGGCCATGGAGATGCCGGCCAGGATGGGAGTCCATTGCGCCTGTGCGGCAGGCAGGGCGACCAGCAAGACGCGCAGCAGCAGCGCAAAGCCGGTGGCCTTCGACGCCGTGGACAAGAAAGCCGTGACGGGCGTCGGCGCGCCGTCGTAAGTATCCGGCGCCCATTGATGGAATGGCGCGAGACTCGCCTTGAAGCCAAAGCCGGCAATCACCAGGATGGCGGCGGGCAGACCCAACGTGGCGGTCAGGTTTTTGGTGTTTTTGAACGCGGCGGCGATATCCGTCAAGAACACGGATCCGGTAGCGCCGTAGAGCAGCGAAAGACCATAGAGCATCACACCGGACGCAACGGCGCCGTACAGGAAGTATTTGATCGCTGCTTCGCTTGAGCGCTTATCATCCCGAATGAATCCAGCCAACACATAGGATGTGATGCTGAGGAATTCCATGCCGAGATAGATCAGCACCAGGTTGTTGGCGCTGACGGCAATCGCCATGGCCAGGGTGGCGGCCATGAGCATGGCATAGAATTCACCCTGGTGACGACTGCGCGCTTTCATGTAATTGCCCGCGCCGGCCACCACCAGGATCATCGCGATGATGACGAGCACTTTGAAGAAAGCCGCGAAGCTATCCACGGTCATCATCGTCAGCGCCGTGGTGTTTTGTCCCAACAGAGCCAGGCTGGCAACCAGGGCCACGACAAGCCCCACGAGGGCCACTCCCTGGAAGGTGTTGGACGTGCGCGGGGTATCGCGTTGAATCAGGTCGAGCAAAAAGATGACCAGCCCGGCCAGGAAAAGAACCAATTCAGGTGCCAGGAGCAGCAGAGGGTTCACGATCAGCGCTCCTTTCGGCTACATGAGCCGTTGTAAGAGTTCATTGGCGGCCCGATTGAAGAAGTTGAGCAACGGCGTTGGATAAACGCCGAAAAGCACCATGAAGGCGATCAAGGGCCACATCGTGACCTTTTCGAACATCGCCATGTCGCTTGGATCGTGCTCTTCCTGGCCCGTGGTCAGATTCGTCCAGTGATCCACCTTGTGCGGGTCATAATCGCCCAGGAACATGAATTGGACAATTTTCCACAGGATGTAGGCTGCGGTGATGACGATGCCGATCACACCGACGGCGGCGTAGACCTTGACCAGATCGAACGCGCCGCGGAAGACCAGGAACTCACTCCAGAAGCCAGCCAATCCGGGCAATCCCAAGGAGGCGAAGGCCGTCACGAGCATGATGCCGTAGAAGTAAGGTAGTTTGGCGCTCAGGCCGCCAAATTTCTTGAGTTCGCGGGTATGGGCGCGTTCGTAGATGATGCCGACGAGGAAGAACAGTCCGCCAGTGATGATCCCGTGGTTGAACATCTGCAGGGCCGCGCCGTTGATCGCCATGGCCTGGCTGTTGATGGTGGCCTGTTCGGTGGCGCCTACGCCAAAGGCAGCCGCGCCAATGCCCAACATGACGTAGCCCATGTGGCTCACGGATGAGTAGGCGATGAGGCGTTTGAGGTCCCACTGGGCCATGCAGACGAACGCGCCGTAAATGATGCTGATGACGCCGAGGGCTACGATGACGAGCGACCATGCCTTGAAGGCGTTGGGCAGGGTGGGCAGCACGATACGCAGGAAGCCGTAGGCGCCGAGCTTCAGGAGGACGCCGGCCAGAATGACCGAGCCGGCTGTGGGCGCCGCGGTGTGGGCGTCAGGCAGCCAGGTGTGGAATGGGAAGCTGGGCACTTTGATGGCGAACCCCAGGAAGAAGGCCCAGAAGGCGAGGCTTCCCAGGAAAATATCGTTTGCAAAGGGCTTGGCTTTGGCCGCCTCCACGATATCAAAGGTGCCGGTGACGAAGTAGACCCCCAGGATAGCCAACAACATGGCGACGGAGCCAATCAGGGTGTAGATGAAGAACTTGATCGCGGCGTACTGCGGTCGGTCTTTGGGCTGGCCCCAGATGGCGATGAGGAAGTACATCGGCACCAGGCCAATTTCCCAGAAGACGTAGAAGAGCACGTAGTCCAGCGAGACAAACACCCCGAACATGCCCATTTCCAACAGCAGGAAGAGCAAGAAGAATTCCTTGACGCGGCGCTTGATCGTGAAGCTGGAGTAATAAAGTCCCAGCGTGGTCAACAGCGCCGTCAGGAAGATGAGCGGGACGCTGAGGCCGTCCACGCCCATGTGATAAGATGCGCCTAGCTGTGGTATCCAGCTGTGAACTTCCTGGAACTGGTAGCTGCCGCTGGTGTTGGCATAGGCAAACCAAAGAAAAATGGACAGCGCCAGCGGCACCAGACTAATCAGGACGGCCCAGTTCTTGATGGTGCGCTCGTTTTCCTTGGGCAGAATCAGGATAACCAGCGCGCCCAAAAGCGGCGCAAACGTGATGATGGTCAGAAGTGGAAAAGACATATCAGCTTCCTCCTACAAGGTTCAGCACGCTCAGGCGTACAGATAAAAGCCCAGTAACAGCATGATGGTCATCACGGCGAACAACAGGTAATTTTGGCCCTGGCCCGTCTGCAATTTGCGGGTGATACGCCCCAGGCCATCGGTCAAGGCGCCGAGGCCGTTCACGATGCCGTCAATGATCGGTTCGTCGAAGAAGGCGCGCAGGCCATCAGAAAGCAGCCGCCCCAGGCGACCGACGCCATTGACGATGGGGTCAATGATCCAGCGATTGTCAAAGCGGAAAGCCATCTCGGCCAGCCAACGGGCAAAGGCGACCACAGTGCCCATGTACAGCTCGTCTATGTAATACTTACGGTTGAGTACGGTCCAGATAGGTCCGAGCAGCCGTTTGACGGGGTCAACTTCGCCGGCCTTGAGAGGACGTACGCCGTACACCAACCAGGCCAGGGTCAAGCCGCCGAGCGCAGCGATGATGGAGACCAAGAGCGGGAAGGTGTTGAACTCCGGTACGTGCAGGGCGTGCGTCAGCGCCTCTTCCAGGCTGCCGATGATGTGCTCGAACGGGTTCTTGAGCAATTCCCCCAGGACGGGGAACTTCTCCGG
>CAZEPA010000061.1:0-12500 GCA_964513955.1 uncultured Anaerolineae bacterium
CGGCCAGGCTTCGATCGGCAGCGTTCAGCCCCCATGGGCGGCTGATCCTGACCAGCAGCGATGATCGGACGGCCCGGATTTGGGATGAAGTGACGGGTCGGGAAGTACGGCAGCTCAGCGGCCATGCGGAGGCCGTCTTATCGGCGGCCTTCAGCCCTGATGGGCAGTTGATCGTGACCGCCAGCGCTGACCGCACAACCCAAGTGTGGGATACGCAGACAGGAGCGGTCGTCTCGTCATTGGCCGGTCACACGGCCAGGGTCTGGTCTGCGGCGTTTAGCCCTGATGGTCGCCTCATCGTGACCGGCAGCGACGACGGCGCCTCGCGCATCTGGAATGTGGCCACGGGTCAGGAGGTGCGCCAACTCGCCGGCCCCGCTGACGGAGGTAATTTCGCGGCGTTTAGCCCAGATGGCCGCTTGATCGTCACCGCTGGCAGCGACCGCATGGCCCGCGTGTGGGAGGCGGAGACCGGGGCTGCCGTCTGGTCATTCGCTGGCCATACGGCCAGAATTTGGTGCGCGGCCTTCAGTTCGGATGGGCGGCTGATCGCGACTGCGAGTGAAGACCGCACGGCTAGGATATGGGATGTAGTCACCGGTGAAGAAGTGCGCCAATTGACCGGTCACGCGGGCGCGGTCTGGTCCGCAGCCTTCAGCCCGGATGGGCGGCTGACCGCGACGGCCAGCGACGACGGCACGGCCCGCGTGTGGGATGCGGCCACGGGGCAGGAACTACGGCGCTTGACCGGCCATGCGGCCGGCGTGTACGGCGTAGCCTTCAGCCCGGACGGCCGCCGGATCGTCACCGCCAGCGAAGACCGCACCGCCCTGGTGTGGCTCGTTTCCATTGATGATTTGCTGGCGCAGGCCGAGGCGCACATCCAGCGCGACCCGCCGCGCTTCACGCCGGCGGAGCGCCAGCGCTATGGGTTGGATGAGATGTAGATGGTTGAGGATAGCTTGGTTCTGACACCGAAGACGCTCGTTGAGTAACGTCAAACCCACAGGTGGTGTGGGTCGAGTCAGATCGCCTGCCCCTTGAATTGGCTCATGTACAGTTGATAGTAGAAGCCGCGCCGCGCCAGCAGCTGCTCGTGCGTGCCCTGTTCCACGATCTCGCCGTTGTTGATGACCACCACGTTGTCCGCGTCGCGAATGGTGCTCAGCCGGTGCGCAATCACGAAACTGGTGCGGCCCTGCATCAGCCGCAGGAGCGCCTGCTGGATGCGCACCTCGGTGCGCGTATCCACGCTGCTGGTGGCTTCGTCCAAAATTAGAATGGCGGGGTCCGCCAGCATGGCGCGGGCAATCGCCAGCATCTGGCGCTGACCCTGGCTGAGATTGCTCGCCCGCTCGGAGAGGACCGTCTGGTAGCCCAACGGCAGCTGGCGGATGAAGTGGTCGGCATCGGCCATTTCCGCGGCGTGCACGACCTCTGCATCGGTGGCCTGCAGCCGGCCATAGCGGATGTTCTGCTGCACCGTGTCCGCAAAGAGGAACGTGTCCTGCAGCACGATCCCTAGCCGGCGCCGCAAATCAGCCTTGCGCAGGTCGCGGATGTCGGCGCCATCAATCATGATCGCGCCGCCCTGGATCTCATAAAACCGCGACAACAGGTTGATGAGAGTCGTCTTCCCCGCGCCGGTTGGCCCGACGAGCGCCACGGTCTGGCCGGCCGTGGCCGCCAGCGTCATGTGCTTGATCACAGGCACATCAGGCAGATAACCAAACTGCACCCGGTCGAATTGCACATCGCCTTTGATCGTCTCTAGCGCGACGGCGGCGGCCGCGTCTGCGATTTCGGGCGGGGTGTCAATCATGTCGAAGACACGCTCCGCGCCGGCCAGCGCAGCCTGGATCGAGTTATACATGTTGGCGAGCTGGCGCAGGGGCTGGATGTAGTTTTGGCCGTAGTAAATGAACGTGGCAATCGTGCCCACGGTCACCAGGCCTTGCAGCGCCAGCCACCCGCCCAAGCCGGCCAGCACGATGACGAAGAAATTGCCCAGGACATTGGTGAGCGGCATCAAAAGCAAGGCGTAAGTGTTGGCGTACACCCCGGCCTTAAACACGGCCTGGTTGTGGCTGCGGAACGTGTCAATCACTGAGTCATTGCGGCGGAACGCCTTGATCACCTTCTGCCCGCTGATCGCTTCCTCCATGATCCCGTTCATGCTCCCCAGTTCGCGCTGCAGGCGTCGGAAACCGCGGCGCGTGTACCGGGCCACGAACTCCGTGAACGCCAGCATGATCGGCACAACCAGCAGGGTTGCCAGGGCCAGCCAATGGTTCAGCACGAACATGGCAATGACGATCCCGACGAGCGACAGCACGCTGGCGACCAGCGCCGTGACATTTTGCGAAACCGCCTGGTTGATGACGTCAATGTCGTTCGTCAGGCGGCTCATCATCTCACCCGCGGGATGGCGGTCGAAGTAGGAGAGGGAAAGCTCCTGGATATGCTGGAACAGGTCGCGACGCAGGTTCTTCAGCGTCCGTTGAGAGACATCGGCCATGACCCAGTTCGCGATCGCTTGCGCGACGTTGTTCGCCAGGTAAACCACCACCATCCACAGCGCAATGCGCGCCAGGCCGGTGACATCCTTGTTGGCAATGAAGCGGTCAATGGCGACGCCCATCAAGTAAGGGCCTAACAGGCCCAGCACGGTGTAGAGCAAGACCAGGCCCAGCACCAGGATCATTGTCCATTTGAACGGGCGCAGGTAGAGAGCCAGGCGCGCCAGCGCCTCACGCGGCTTGGCCGCTTTTTCGATCTTGGCCGCGCTCATGGGCCCGCGGGGCTGCATGCGCGCGCGAAAGTCGCTGGCAGGGGCTGCAGGTTGAACCGCCATGAGCTACGTCCTCTCCAGCTCAAGCGCCAGCGCCGTCGGCCGCCGCGGCGCCTGGCCGTCTCCCAGCTCGCGCAACCCATTGCCCAGCTGCGACTCGTAGATTTCGCGATAGATGGGGCTGGATTGCAGCAGTTCGCTGTGCGTGCCCTGCGCCGCGATCCGGCCTTTGTCAATGACCACGATCTTGTCTGCATTCAACACGGTGCTGATCCGCTGCGCCACGACGAAACTGGTGCTGCCGGCTGCCAGCTCTTCGATCGCGGCCTGAATCCTGGTTTCGGTCTCGACGTCAACCGCACTGGTGCTGTCATCCAGGATGAGGATCTTGGGCCGTACGATCAAGGCGCGGGCGATCGCCAGGCGCTGTTTCTGCCCGCCAGAGAGGTTGACCCCGCGCTCTTCCACGTGCGTGTCGTAGCCCAACGGCAGTTTGAGGATGAACTCATGCGCCTGGGCCGCGCTGGCCGCGGCGATGATTTCGGCGTCGCTGGCGCCAGGTCGCCCATAACAAAGGTTGTCGCGCACTGTGCCTGAGAACAAGGTCGTCTCTTGGGGCACCACGCCGATCTGTCCAACCAGGGAATCCTGCTGCAAGTCGCGCACGTCAATGCCGTCTACCAGGACGCGACCGGCCGAGACATCGTAGAAGCGCGGGATGAGGTTGACGAGCGAGGTCTTGCCCGCGCCGGTAGCGCCCAAAATGGCGACCATCTGCCCAGGCTCGGCGATCAGGTTGATGTCCTCAAGCACAAGACCGTCGCTGCTGCCTCCATAATGGAATGACACATGTTCGAAAACTACCCGGCCGCTGGCCGGATCCGGCAGCGGCCGCGCGTCCGCGGCTTCTTGCACATCGGAAACCGTATCCAGCACCTCGTCCATACGCTGCATGGAAGCGATGCCATTCGCCCACACGTTGGACAGCATTGCCATCATCGTCAGGGGGCCCATGGTGGTAAGCAGATAGTTGGTGAACGCGACGATTTGGCCCAGAGTGAGGTCGCCGCGAATGGCCTGCAAACCGCCGATGTAGATCACGGCGACGATCCCGAAACTGACCAGCACGCTCAGCACCGGCGACATGGTGGCCATCCACTGCATCACGTGGATACTGCGCTGCGTGAACTCTTCGTTGGGCGCTTCGAAGCGTTGATCCTCGTACTCAGCGCGCACAAAAGCCTTGACCAGGCGCGCACCGGCGATGTTTTCCTGCAGCACGGTGTTGAGCCAATCCAGTTTCTGCTGCGCCGCACGAAACAGAGGCTCCATTTTGACGCTGAAGAAAACGATCACCACGGATGTTACCAGCAGGAGCGGCAGCAGGTTCAGCGTCAGGCGCTGATCAGTGTTGAGCATCAGAATGAGGCTGCCGATCATCAAAAGGGGCGCGCGCGTGCCGATGCGCAGCGTGATCTGCACCAGGCGCTGCGCCGCGGCCGTGTCCGCGGTCAGGCGCACCATCAACTTGCCGGTTGAAAACTGATCGAGATTGGTGAAGGAAAAGGCCTGAATCTTGAGAAACATCGCCTCGCGCAGATCGCGCGCCACGCTCTCGCCGACGCGGACCGAGAAGATGTTATTGCCGATCGCCAGGAGTGCGCTGAGAACCGAGATGCCGAGCATGAGCAGTGATGTTTGCAGCACCACCGTCCGATTCTGCTGCGCAATGCCCTGGTCAATGATGTGCTGAACCAGGCGCGGAATGCTCAGATCCAAAAACACGACGATGGTCAGCAGAATCAGGCTCAAAAGCGCGGGCAGCCAGTAGGGCCGCACAAAGGGCGCCAGTCTGCGAACATGAATCACCATGCGCTCACCCGTCACCCGGCCAGGGAAGTGTACTCGCCCAGGCGCCGGCTGCGCAGGTTGATCTTGAGCAGGCGCAGGATCTCGCCGATCAAATCGGCCTTCTTTTCCGCGTCTGCGCGCGACCAGGTGCGGCTCTTGATCTCCAGAAACGGCGTGCTGACCATCGGCTTGCTCAGGCGGTCGAAGTTCAAGGCGAACTCCTCTCCCTTGTAGCGCACCCAGTAGCGCGTGCGCCACTTGATAATTTCACGCACGCGGTCGGGTTGAAAATACTCCTGGTAGAAACGCAGCGAGTGCACGGCCGTCGCCAGGTAATGCGAACGCGAGAGGATGACCGAATCGGCGTATTCGCGCTCCTTGGTCTCCCCGATCACGGTCAGATAGTAGCGCGGCTGAATGGATGGCCCAGGCCCCACGTTTTGCCGCCCATCTTCAGGCTCCACGATCTTGTTATCTTCACGGTAGCGTACATAGCCGCCCATCTTGCCTTCATCGAACAGAAAATAAGTATCGAACTGCTGACGCACGCTGCGCCGAATGATCTCGAACGGCGCCTGATGCAGTAGGTCCTCGATGGGACGCAGGTCTTCCACTTCCACTTTCACCTGCACCTCGAACGACTCCTGCAGCGACTGCTGCGTGTCCAGGTCGCTGACCGCCAGCAGCTTGTCGAGCAGGCTTTGCTCGCGCTGGCCGATGAAGGTGTTGATGCGGGCCGCAAACTCGGCCGCCTTCTCGATCACGCGCGGCACATCAATTGTCAGCAACTGACCATCGCGCATCAGCCATTGACCATCTACCATCACCTGGCAGACATCGCTGGCCTTGGCCGCGTAAACCAGATGCGAATAGATGTTGGACGGGCTGAGCTGATAACGGGGCGTCAAGTGCGGCGACTTCATGTCCACCACCGCCAAATCCGCGCGCTTGCCAACCTCGATAGAACCGATGAGGTGATCGAGATGAACGGCGCGCGCGCCTTCGATGGTCGCCATGGCAAAGACGTCGTGCGCCGGCAGCAGCGTCGGGTCGCCCATCGTGCCTTTGGGCAAGAAGGCCGCCAGGCGCATCTCTTCGAACATGTCCTGATCATTGTTGCTGGCTTGCCCGTCGGTGCCGAGGCCCACGTGTACGCCCATGCTGCGCAGGCGCACCACGGGCGCCACCCCACTGGCGAGCTTCATGTTGCTCGATGGGTTGTGCGACACCCCGGTGCGGGTATTGGCCAGGATGCGCATTTCGCCGTCGTCCAGGTGAACGCAGTGCGCGGCGATGACTTTGGCCTGGAAGAGGCCCAGGCGATTGACATAGGCAATCGGCGGATCACCGTGCTCCCGGCGGCTGTTCATCACCTCTAAGGACGTCTCGCATAAGTGGATGTGCAGCGGCACGTTGAATTCCAGCGCCAGGTTGACGCAGGCTTCAAGCATTTCCGGCGTGGACGTGTATGGCGCGTGCGGCGCCACTGATGGCACGATGCGCGGGTGCTGGCGCCAGCGTTCAATAAACTGGCGGCAGTAAGCCAGGCTTTCATCGTAGCTGGCTGCGTCCGGCGAAGGGAAGCGCAAAATCGTCTGCCCCAGGATGGCGCGCAGGCCGACCGTGTCTACGGCGCGGGCCACCGCATCCTCGTAGTAGTACATGTCGTTGAAGCAGGTCACGCCGGAGTGAATCATCTCGGCGCATGAGAGCAAGGTGCCCCAGTGGCAGAAGTCCTCGCCGACATACTCCCGCTCGACTGGCATCATGTAGCCGAGCAGCCACACATCCAGCCGCAGGTCATCGGCCAGGCCGCGCAGAAGGCTCATGGGCACGTGCGTGTGCGCATTGATCAGCCCTGGGATGATGGCCTGCCCCGCGCAGTCAACCATCTCGGGCGCTTCGTAGCGGCTCAAGATCGTCGCCGCGGGGCCTACCGCAACCACCTGGCCCTCGCGCACCGCCACAGCGCCATCGGCCACGATTTCCTCTTTGGCGTTCATCGTGACCACGATGCCGCCGTGTACAATGGTGTCCACGCTGATCATCAGCTGGCCATCCTTTCCCGAAGCGAATGCCGGTTTTGTTACCGCCTTGCTCACCAGACGCTCATCCTGACCACCGCGCATGATGGGCACAAAGGGCAGGAGGCTTGGCCACTATCGGGGGCTTTGGCCATGATTCGTACTCCTTCAGCTCGCGCTAGTCAGCGCCTGCCGGGCGTTGATGATCATCAGCACGGTCATGAGTATGGCCGAGGCCACGCACCAGGGGCAGATCGCCTTGAGGACGAATAGTTCCAGGTAGGTCAGGTAGGCTGAGTAAAGAAAACCAAAAAGCGTGATGCCGAAGAGGATCATCGGCGCCATGTCTGCGTAAGGTCGCTGCTCATCCTGGCTCCACCACCAAAGCGCGATGATCGCCAGGTAGGTCAACAGACCCAGAATGGCGATCGGAATGCCCAGGATGACCGAATAGGGGCTGTTTTGCACCGTTTCACACTCGCCCAGACCCAGGCAGACCGCCTGCGTGGCGCTGAGCTTGACATAGCTCAAGTAACCGGAAATGCCGATACCGAGCACGGCAAGAATTGGTGTCACAAGACTCCATCCCCGGCTGGTAGGCGTGGGGACTGACATCGCTTTGTTTGACATGCTTCTCCTTTGGCGCTAGTTTGCGAGCGCGGCTTCGATGGCCGCCTTGACCAATTGATAGTCCTGCCCGTTGTCTAGCTTCTTTTCGTTGACGAACACGGCGGGCGTGCCGGTGACGCCCTTGTCGGTGCCGGTCTGCATTTCGCGGTAGACTTGCTCAATGTACTTGCCGGAATCCACACACGCGTCGAACTGACTGAGGTTCAACCCTTCGATGCGCTTGCCGAAAGCCTTGAGATTGGTCTTGCTCACCGTGTCACGACCTTGCACGCCCTGCTGATCGAACAGCAGGTCATGATACGCCCAGAAGAAGCCCTGCTCCGCGGCACACTCAGACGCATTAGCCGCATCAGCCGATTCACGGCTGATGACAATATAGTGGCGATAATCGTAGTGCACCTTGCCCGTATCTACGTACTCCGCCAGGAGCTGCTTCTCCACCGATTCCACATAGCTCTTGCAGTGCGGACACTGGAAATCTGAGTACACGGCAACCGTCACCTTTGCATCGGCCGGCCCACGATCCGATGTCTTGCCGGTTGTCGGCCCGCCGGTGATGGCCGCGGAATTGCCGCGCACAGCCGTCTGCTGAAAAATGATGACCAGCGCAAACACTAAGACGACCCCGGCGCCGATCAGCAGAAGGGCGTTGCGTGATAACCCACCCGTACCGCCCGCGGCAGGCGCCACGCCGCTTTGCTTGCCAATGGTTGACTTCTTTGCCATTCGATTCTCTCCGTCTTGTTTGTGTCGAGTATGCAGTCAGGGCCAAGTATGCCAGTGACCGGTAGCGCACAGTATACCGTTAAAATGCCGCTTCGTCAACGAGAGCAGCAACCGAAAAATGAGAGAAACTTAATCCTTTGCCTCGCATACATTTTGACGGGAAGCTGACAGCCGATGTAGAATGGGCGCTGCACGGAAAGGGGTGCAGTGGTGACTTTATGATGCCCACACTGACCATGCGTCGCGCTTCGATTGCCGGCCTCCTGGCGTTGCTGGCGCTGCTGCTGGCGCAAGCGCCTGTGCCGTGGCTCACTGCGGCGCTGTTGGGTCTAGGTCTCTGCGTAATGGTCTTCATCCGGCCGGCGCTGGGGCTGCTCTTATTGGCGTTCAGCATTCCTTTCAGCACCGTGGGGGAGACCACGCTGGCTGGCGCAGCCGTTGGCCCAACCGAGGCCCTCTTGGCGCTGACCCTGGCCGCGTGGTTGGCGCAGCGCCTGGCGGCCGGACAACTGGTCTTGCCGCGACCGTGGCGCCGCCATGAACACCGCGCATCGTCCACCGTTGAGGCGCCGGTCGCGCCGCTGCTGCTGCCGCTGCTCCTCTTCTGCGGCGTGCTCGCTTTCTCGCTCCTGCCGGCCACCTCGCTGCGCGCCGCCATACCCGAATTACTGAAGTGGATCGAGACGCTGGCCCTCTACCTGGTCGCGGTTGACATGCTCAACGAAACCGGTACCCTGGATCCCAATCTTCAATCTTCAATCTCAATCTTCAATTTCCGATCTCTGGCCGCACCCCGTGCCCAGGAATCCAACCCTCCCTCTTTGATCTTTGATCTTCAATCTTCAATCTATGGTGGCCTGGTTGCGGCGTTGATCGTGGCCGGCGCGCTGCAGGCCGCGCTGGGGTTGTATCAATTCGTCACGCAAAGCGGACCGCCAGCCTTCCAGATCCTGGGGCGCTTTCTGCGTGCATTCGGCACCTTCCGCCAGCCCAATCCCTTTGCCGGCTACTTGGGGCTGATCTTGCCCCTGGCGTTGTCCTTGTTCTGGTGGGCTTGCGGCCGACTACGCGTTCCTGGGCGAGACTCGCGCGCATGCGGGCGCCGCCATGGCCTGCTGTGGGCGGCAATCACAGGCGGAATGACAGCTGTCATCGCGGCTGGCGCGATCGCCAGCTGGTCACGCGGAGCCTGGATCGGCATCGCCGGCGGGGTCGCGGTCGTCACGGCGCTGCGCAGCCGGCGCGCCTTTGGCTTGACCCTGGCGGCTGCGGCGCTGATCGCCCTGTTCTTCATGGCCCGCGGCGGCTTGAGCGGCGGCGCGCTCGGCGGACGCCTGGCGCAGATCGGCGAGTACCTGGGCGGATTTGACGTGACCACGGTGGAGGTCAACGATGACAACTTTGCCGTCGTTGAGCGCGTGGCGCACTGGGTCGCCGCACAGCGCATGATCGAGCGGACGCCCTGGTTTGGCGTGGGCGTGGGCAACTACGCTACTGTTTATCCGCAGGTCGCGCTGCCGCGCTGGCAAGATCCGCTCGGCCACGCGCACAACATTTACCTCAATACGTGGGCCGAAACTGGACTGCCTGGCCTGCTGACCTACATCCTAGTTTGGCTGCTGGCAGCGTGGCGGGCCATCCGCCTGGCGCGCGATCGCCAGGTCCGCGCGTTCGAACGCGCGGTGGCGCTGGGCGTTCTGGGCGTGATCGTCCATCTGACCATTCACAACCTGTTCGATAACCTGTTCGTGCAGCGCCTCTATCTGCACATGGCGCTGCTGCTCGCCCTGCTGACTCCGCCGCCTGCGGCTCACGCACGGCAGGCCCATCCTGTTTGACAAGCTATCCAGAAACCCTATACTATCGCCAGCATTGGACATAGGCCCTTTTGGCAAAAAAGGTTTTCCGCCGTAGAAACCCGTTTTCCCCTAAAAGACAGGTTTGCGCGGCTTGATATGATTTCCGTTTGAGGATGTGCATGGTTCCTGTGACAACGTTGATGGCGCGCACTAACCGCAAAGAAATGACTCGCTTCGTCAAGTTCGCCATTGTGGGCCTTATTGGCTCCGTCGTTGACTTTGGCATTCTGAATCTCCTGGTGCTAGTGGGCGGACTGACGCCGCTCCAGGCCAACCCGTTTAGCTTCAGCGCAGCCGTTATCAGCAATTTCACCTGGAATCGGCTGTGGACCTACCCCGAAAGCCGCAAGTTCAAAAAACGCACGCAGCTGCCTAAGTTCGCGCTGGTCAACCTGATCGGCCTGGCCATCAACCAGTTGGTGCTCGGCGTCGTGCTGCACCTGGTTGATCCTATCATCCCGCATCCGTGGGATTACAACTTCGCCAAGGCCTTTGCCATCGGCGTTGTGCTTTTTTGGAACTTCGGCGTCAACCGGTTATGGACTTACCGAGACATCTGAGCAGGCACAAGAGCCGCCGCCATGCGCATCGCCATTGACTATACGCCAGCCTTGCGTCAGGGCGCCGGCATCGGTCGCTACACGCAAGGACTGGTGGCTGGACTCGCGGCGCTGGACGCCAGGCCAGATGTCACCTTGTTGGTAGCCGCCGAGGTTGGCAATCGGCAGCCCGGCAGCCTCGAGGCGCTGCCATTTCCAGCGCAGCGGCTTCTGCTTTCGTCACGACAGCAGGCCATTCTCTGGCATCGGCTGCATGCGCCTTTGCCGCTGGAATGGCTGGCTGGCGCATTCGATCTTTTTCATGCGCCCGATTTTGTCCTACCGCCCTTGCGCCGTGCGCGGGGCGTCATCACCGTGCACGATTTGTCGTTTCTGCGCGTGCCAGAATGCGCCGATGCGCGCCTGGTCGCCTATCTCACCCGCGCGGTGCCGCATGCGGTGCGCCGGGCCAGCCGCATCCTCGCGGACTCCATCAACACCCAGCGCGACCTCACCACACTCCTAGATGTGGATCCGGCGCGGATTGATGTGGTCTATCCCGGCATTGGTCCGCGTTACCGGCCGATAACGGATGCGGAGCTGCGCCAGGCCGTCGCACAACGCTATCAGCTCACTGGCCCGTTCATTCTCAGCCTGGGCACGCTGGAGCCGCGCAAGAACTATCCGCGGCTGATCAGCGCGTTTGCGCGGCTGCGTCGCCAAAGCGGTTTGCCCCACACACTCGTCATTGGCGGCGGCAAAGGCTGGCTGACCGAAAGCATCTTCGCGCGCGCCGAGCAAGAAAACGTGACCTCTGCCGTCCGCTTTCTCGGCTATGTAGACGAAACTGATCTACCTACCCTGTACAGCCTGGCCGATCTGTATGTTTTTCCCAGTCGCTACGAAGGCTTCGGCATTCCCGTGGTTGAAGCCATGGCCTGCGGCACGCCCGTGGTGTGCGCGGACAATTCGTCCCTGCCAGAGGCGGCAGGCGATGCAGCCTTGATGGTCAACGCCGAGGATACCGATGGCCTGGCCGCGGCCCTGGAACATGGCCTGACCGATGGCGCCTGGCGTGAGCTCGCGCGGGCCAGGGGTCAGACCCAAGCGGCGCGCTTTACCTGGCGCGCCTCAGCCACACAATGTATGGCTGCCTATGCGAAAGCAAGCAAGGAAAAACCTTGATGGATTCACGCTCACCCAACGAATCGAAAACCGAACTCAGCACCTTCATGCAGCCCGAACATGCGAACTTGCAGGGCAATGTACACGGCGGCTGGATCATGAAGTTGGTAGATGAAGCCGGCGCGCTGGCGGCCATGCGCCACTGCCGTCGCCCCTGCGTCACGGTCGCCATTGATTCAATGACCTTCGACGCGCCGGTGCTTGTTGGTGATTTGATCCTCCTCGAATCGAGCGTCACCTATGTGGGGCGCACGAGTATCGAGACGATGGTCACGGTGTTCGCCGAAAAAATCTTGACTGGTCAGCGCACCTTGACCAACACCGCCTTTGTCGTCTACGTGGCGCTGGACGATCAACGCCAGCCAACCGCCGTGGCGCCGCTGCTGCTGGAGAGTGAGTTGGAGAAACGCCGCTTTGAGCAAGGACGTGCGCGCCAACAAGAGCGGCTGGCGCGTGCACGTCGCGACAAAGAATCGTGAAGCGCCGGCTGACCGCCCGCCTGCTGCTCCTGCTCGGGTTGATGGGGCTGGCCGGCGCGACCTGGGGACCCTGGGTGGATGGACGCGGGCCTGGCCTCACGCTGCTTGGAATAGACCTGGCTGAATATGTCAAGTTCCTGCCGGCGGTGCGCAGCGGCGCATTACCGGTCATCCGCCAGCTGTTCTACCTGCCGCTCTTCACGTTGAGCATCGGGCTAAGCCTCACAGGGTTGGTCAGCGGCCCCGCGCTCCGTCGCTCCCTACGGCTGATCCTCGCCGCGCTTGCGATTCCTTGCGCGCTGGCGCTGCTGCCGCCGGCCTGGTCGCCAGCCACCCTCAGGCAGGCGGAGTTTCAGCCGCAGCTGTGGATGCTGGCCCTCGCGCTGGCGCTGGCGCTGGCCAGTCTGGCCGCGCCC
>CAZEPA010000062.1:0-1789 GCA_964513955.1 uncultured Anaerolineae bacterium
GGCCGAGCAAGCAAAAAATCTCGCCTCCCTGCACGCTGAGGCTGATGTCCTTGAGCGCCACCTGCTCCCCGAACACCTTGTTCACCTGGCTCACTTCGATGACTGGCGACATCGCTTCAATCTCCTCCGCGTTTTGTGACACATGATGCGTACAGAGATGCTACTTATAAACTGTAGACTTATAGTCATCATACCAATAGAATCTTGATATGTCTCACATTGTGTTGACGAAACTTGGTAAGAACATAAAACACCTGCGTCTGGCAAAAGGTATCTCTCAAGAAAAACTCGCTGAGCTTGCGAACCTCCATCGCACCTATATCGGCGGAGTCGAACGTGGAGAACGCAATATCAGCTTACTTAACCTCACGCGTTTGGCTCAGGCACTAGAAGTCTCGGTAACTGATCTTGTGGAGGACATAGATCCGTAAAATCACCATACGATGAACTAGGCATTGGCGAATGGGAGAATAACACTCTAGAATTGATTCGTGAACACCCGCTGGATTCAAATGAGATTTACGAAGTCACGATACAAGTTTGGAAAGATATCTTTAATTCTGGAATTGGGGGTAGATCGTTCAATATCGGAATTGACTTGTTTCCCCGCCCCCAAATCATGTCCTACTTTCTCCACGAGTTAATACCACTCGAATTCGCCTTTCGATATCCAGGAATATGGAGACGTGAAGAAACCACTGGCGAGAAAGATCTGGTCTACGTCCCTGAATCAAGATATTCGATAGAGATCAAAACTTCCTCGAGTGCAAGAAATATCTTTGGAAACAGAAGTTACGCTCAAGGAACAGGTACTTCCAAGAAAAGCAAGTCCGGCTATTACCTCGCCATAAACTTCGAAAAGTTTGGTCATTCCAGGGAACGACCAAATATCGTAGCTGTACGATTTGGCTGGCTAGATCATTCCGATTGGATTGGGCAGGCCGCCGCCACCGGTCAACAAGCTCGGCTTGCCCTCACTGCTGAACGGTACAAACTGCTCAAACTGCCTCTATAACAACTGCATTTGCTTTGCTGACCTTTGCATGCGTAGAAAATTTTCAACCCTGTCGGCAATGATCCGACAATAGTCGGCATTGAGCTCAAACCCCAATACGCATCGCTTTTCTCTCAATGCCACAACTGCTGTTGTTCCAGACCCCATGAAGGGATCGAAGACCATTTCTCCCGCATTTGAGGACACCTTGATTATCCTCTCTATTACTGCTTCTGGAAATTGTGCGGGGTGGGAAGTGCGTTCTTGGGAGCTACGATTTCTTCCAGATGTCACTTTAGGAAATTGCCAAACATCCGTTGGATTTTTCCCATTCAAATTCACCTTGACCTTCCCGTTCTTTTTTTGATTTGGGTACTTGATATTTGGATCCCGAACTTCATCAAGGTTGAATGTATAATTATCCTCATCTTTTACAAACCACAAGAACTTTTCATTTCGCGGCGAGAAGAACAATTTGCCCGCCACTCCGGCGCCGTAATTCCAGATGATCTCCTGAACAAGAAAGAAGTTCACTCGTTCCCACAGCATGTAAGGCAGAGGTATGGCTTTGGCGCGCCCGGGTATCGTGACGTAGCCCAGATTCACCCAAAACGAACCCTGGGGTAAAGTTAGTTTATGAATCTCTGCCATCCATCGCTGGCACCACTCAAGATAATCACTGAAAGGCAGTACTTTTTCATATTCCTTACCGATATTGTACGGCGGACTAGTGACAGTCAGATTAACAAATGGAATAGGAATCCGTTTCATGGCATCGAGGCAATCAACATTGTA
>CAZEPA010000062.1:1799-11671 GCA_964513955.1 uncultured Anaerolineae bacterium
CGGTTTTCCCAGAATCTTTACGACTCGCTCTAGCATTGGTTTTGTCGTCTCCTCCCCTTCTTGATCACCTCCCGCACCAGGTTAGTGCCGAAGCGATAGCCAAGATGGCGATAGTCGGGCGCGTCGAGCAGCAGAATGTCCGCCTGCTTGCCCACTTCCAGGCTACCCACGGATGCGCCCACGCCGATGGCGTGCGCGGCGTTGAGCGTGGCCGCGCAGATGGCTTCCGCCGGGGTCAGGCGCAGGTAGCGGCAGGCCAGGGCGATGATGAACTGCATGGACTCACACCAGCAGGTGCCGGGGTTGAGGTCGGTGGCGAGGGCCAGCGCGCCGCCCAGCTCAAGCAAGCGCCGCGCCGGCGTGAACTCGTGGTGCCCCAGACCAAAGGGCGTTCCAGGTAGGGCCACGCCGATGGTGTTGGACCGCGCCAGCGCCGCCAGGTGATCGTCCGGCGTGCTGACCAGGTGATCCACGGACGTGGCGCCCAGGCGCACGGCCAGCGGCGTCCCGCCGAGGGGCGCAAACTCGTCTACGTGCAGCTTGAGCGCCATGCCCGCGTCCGCCGCGGCAGTCAGGATGCGCTCACTCTGCGCCAGATCGAAAACGCCCTGCTCGCAGAAGACATCGCAAAAGCGCGCGGCCGGCACATAGGTGGTGTAGCCAGACCCGCCGTCAGCCGCGGTCAGCGCCACCTGATACTGCAAATCGGCTACGGCCGGGATCGCCTCGGCGACGAGGAAATCTACATAGGCGTCGGTGCGGCCGCTGAACTCCGGCGGCACCGCGTGCGCGCCCAGGAAGGTTGGCACCAGGTCCACGGCATGATCTTCATCTAGAATGCGGATGGCGTCCAGCATCTTGAGCTCATCGTCGAGGTTGAGGCCGTAGCCGGTCTTGGCCTCGGCCGTGGTGGTGCCATGCGCCAACATACGATCGAGGCGACGGCCGGTTTGGGCCACCAGCTCTTCGACCGACGCCGCACGCGTGGCCTTCACCGTGCTCACGATGCCGCCGCCGGCCTGCATAATTTGCATGTAGCTGGCGCCGGCAATGCGCATCTCGAACTCCGATGCGCGATCGCCGGCCCACACCACGTGCGTGTGCGGGTCCACAAACCCAGGCAGCACGATGCAATCGCTGGCATCCAGCAGCTCATCGGCCGTGTAATCAGCCATGATTTGCGCCGTGGCGCCGACAGCGACAATGACCTCGCCCTTGAGCGCGAGCGCGCCATCCTCGACGAGTCCAATCTCCGCCATCTGCGCGCCGCGGCGTGGGCCGCCGCCCGGCGGCGCGGCTACGGTCAGCAGTTGACGGGCATGATGGATGATCTGCGAAACGTGCATAGTGAAACCTCGTTTTCAGGGCAGCAGCCCGGGCTATTTAGATGGCAGCCATTGTACCACAAATCCACTCACAAGCCCCCTCGCAGGGCTGTAACGAGGAAACGGCCTCAGAGGCAAGCGATGCACTCGCAAGTCAACAGAGTGATGTTCAGAGACCCCTGCGAGGGTTGCGCGCGAGGCGCCAACCTTGTGCAGGCCCGCCAGATCAGGAGCCTGCGCCGCGCACGGCAACCCCGGCTTGCCCGACGCTGCGCGCAGCAGCCAGCCTGCGCAAGGGTGCGCATGGCCCGGACGACGCTGGCGCACGGAAGTGTGATTTGCCGCTGAGCACGTCGTCACGCCGGAAGCGTGACCTACGAGGGGAAGGAGCCTCTGCAAGGGGCATGGCGATGCTCATCCCCGCGCGATTGGGTGAAACCGCGCAGAATCAGGTAAAATGGAGATGCCGCGGTATGATCAGATCTCCGGTCTTTGGTTGGTTAAGGTCTGTTGATGCAGAAAAGCCACAAGCGCGGCCAAATCGGCAAAGCCGACGCGTTGACCACTGCTCGGATCTTCCAGGCTGAAGCGCCACACAGCCGTCTCACTGGCGGCTGGACTGAGCTCGCCGAAGCCCGTTTCCTGCCAGATGCGCAACAGGTAGGCGTGGTACCGTGATGGTCGGACGTGCATAGGTTGGATCGCCTCCCGCCAGATAACTCCGTAATCTATGGCGATGATAAAACGTCATCGTAAAGAAATCGTGAATTGGCCTTGGGATTGATCGGCTAACAAATGGAAACGATGCTGCGCCTCGCACTTCTGGGCAAGCTCGAAATTACCTTCCAGGATGCCCCATTGACGGGCTTCATCACCAGCAAAGCGCCCGCCTTGTTATCTTTCCTGGTGCTCAGCGGCCGCACCCTGGCGCGCGAACGGTTGGCGGAGATGTTCTGGGGTGAGATGTCCGACACGGACGCCAAGAACAATCTGCGCCAGGTTCTAGCCAACCTGCGTCACGTTCTGCCTCTCCATGTCGTCACGACCCGCGAATCGGTTACTTTTGACCAGACTCAGCCTTTCTTGCTCGATGTGCAGCTTTTCGAGGAGCATTTGCGCCTGGCTGATGAGGCAGCCGATGCAGCGGCGCGCATTGCGCATGTGCAAGAGGCGATTGCACTCTACCGCGGCGACTTCCTCGAAGGCTTTCACGTACGCGACGCCCCTGACTTCGATGAATGGCTCATGTGGCAGCGCGAACGTCTGCGCCAACACGCGCTGCAGGCTCTCCAAACCCTGGCTGCTTATCATGCCTCGCGCCGGGAGTACTTGGCCGGCATTGCTTGCTTGCGTCGCCTGTTGGCGCTCGATCCCTGGCGTGAAGAGGCCCACAGTCAGCTCATTCTCCTCCTGGCGCGCAGCGGTCAGCGCTCGGCCGCATTGGCCCAATACCAAACCTGTCGCCGCATCCTCGCCGCCGAATTGGGGGTTGAGCCATCGGTGGAGATCCATGCGCTTTATGAACGAATTCGTGCGATGGGATCCACGCTGCCGCTGGCCGCGGCCACGACGCCCTTCGTAGGGCGGCTTTCTGAACTGGACGATCTGAGTACGCGCCTGGCCGATCCCACCTGCCGCCTGTTGACCCTTGTCGGGCCAGGCGGCATCGGCAAGACGCGTCTGGCGTTGGCTGCGGCCGAGCGCGCCGTGCAACAGGGCGATTTTCTCAACGGCGCGTGCTTGGCGCCTTTGGCTGCCATCACCAGCCCTGATCACCTGCCGTCAGCCCTGCTCGAAGCCCTGCGCGCGCCGGCCCCGGGCGACCGCGATCAAACTCAGCAGGTGCTCAGCTTCCTCCACAATCGCGAGCTGCTGCTCGTGCTGGACAATTTTGAACACCTGACAGCCGGCGCCAACCTGCTGGCGGACATCATGCAGCAGGCGCCTGCGGTCAAGCTCCTCATCACCTCGCGCACCCGGCTGGCGCTGCGCGGCGAGCGCCTCTTTCATCTCGACGGGCTGACTTTTCCAACCTCGGACGCGGCCGGCCCGCTGGAGGATTTCGAGGCGGCGGCGCTCTTCATCGAATGTGCGCAGCGCCAGCATCGGTACTTCGCGCCCACCGCGGCCGACCGTCAGGCCATTGCCCAGATTTGCCGCCTGCTGGAGGGGATGCCGCTCGGGTTGGAATTGGCCGCGGCGCAGGCGCCCGCGCTAACCTGCACCGAGATCGCCAGTCAACTGGTCAGCACGGCCGACTTTCTGGCTGCCACCTGGCCGGACGCCCCGCCTCGTCACCGCTCTCTGCGCGCCGTATTCGAGCACGCGTGGGGCTTTCTGACCCCGGCGGAACAAACCACCCTGGCTCAACTGACCGTGTTTGCCGGCAGCTTCGATACGCAAAGTGGGCATGGATTGCTGGCGGAGATGGCGTCCCTGGCTGCGCTGGTCAACAAGTCTCTGGTACGTCATCTGGCCGATGGGCGCTATGACCTGCACCCGGTGGTGCGTCAGTATGCCGCCGACAAGCTGAACGCCTGGCCCGATCTGCAGATAACAGCGCAGGCGCGCCACGCGGCGTACTTTGCGGCGTTTTTACACGACCGCGAGCGGCGGCTCAAAGGCGCCGAAGGGCAGGCTGCGCTGGCCGAACTAGGCGCCGCGCGCGAGGATATTCGCCGCGCCTGGCGTTGGGGCGTCGAACAGGTGGACACCCGCGTCTTGCGTCAGGCCATGGAGAGCTTGCTCGTTTTCTATGACCTGCGCGGCCCTTACCTTGAAGGGTACACGTCATTCGGCGAGGCGGCGAAACAAGTGCAAGAGGAATGGCTGGCGCTGACCGACGAAGAGCAGGCCCAACAGCCGCAGCTCGCACGCCTGCTGGCCGGGCTGCTCATTCGACAGGGCTGGCTCGGCTTTCGCCTGGCGCGCTACGACGAGGCGCAGCGCCTGATCGAGGAAGGGATGGCGTTGTTTCAACGCATCGGCGCACGCGCCGATTTAGCCTATCCATTTCTGTTTCTAGGCGCGGTCGCCTATGGCAAAACCGATTTTCCCGCCTCGCAGCGCCACTTCGAAAGCAGCCTCGCCCTTTACCGCGAGGCGAACGATCCTTGGGGCATGGCCGGGGTGCTCGGCAACCTGGGCGAACTGTGCAACACCATGGGGAACCCTACCCAGGCGCTTGCCTATCTGCGCGAGGGGCTGGCCGTCGCGCGCCAAGTGGGCGATCCCAGTATGCTCGTGCACACGATGAATACGCTCGGCAATGCCTTGCGCTTGCAGGGCGCTTACGCCGAGGCAGAAGACCTGCTCAGGGAGAGTCTTGTCCTCTGCGCAGACAATGATTACACGTATTTGAGCATCATGGCGCTGCGCAACCTGGCGATGGTCAATTTGATGCAGAGCGACCGCGCCGCGGCCCAGAAAGCCTATCATCGCGCCCTGCAGATTGCGCTAGACGCTCAACTGGGCGACCTGGCATTGCTGGTGATCACAGAGGCGGCCGCCGCCATCGCCGCGCCGCACGACCAGCGGCAGGCCATCGCCTGGTTGACGCTGGTCATGCACCATCCGGACGCCAGCGCGGAGACGCGGCGCAAGGCCGCGACGCAGCGTGGTTCCTGGGTGACAGCCGCGTCATCCCCTGCTGCGTCTGAGGCCCAGGCGCAGGGTATGGCGTTAGCCGTGGAGGATGTCCTGGCTGCGCTGGCCTAGCCGCGTCATGCAAAACCCGCCCGCCCTGCGACATCGTGTGGCAGAGCGGGCGGGCCTGATCTCCGATCTCCGATCTTCAATCTTCAATCTTCAATCTTCAATCTTTAATCTATCCCGGCTTGGCCGCGGTAGCGCACAGCTTCAGCTCGCGCGCCGCGCGCACCTCGTCCAGGCGTCCCACGGGGGTTGTGTGCGGCGCCTCTTTCAGGAGCTGCGGGTTGGCAATCGCTTCTTCCTTGATGTGCAGCAGCGTCTCCACGAAACCGTCCAGCGTTTCACGGCTTTCGGTCTCGGTCGGCTCGATCATCAGCGCCTCGCGCACGATCAACGGGAAGTAGACCGTGGGCGGATGATAGCCGAAGTCCATCAATCGCTTGGCAATGTCCATCGTGTGAATCGTTGGCGCCTCTTCCAGGATGCCTTGCGCGACAAACTCGTGCATGCAGGTGCGGTCGCCATGTGGAATTGGATAGACGCCCTTGAGGCGCGCCTGCAGATAGTTAGCGTTGAGCACCGCATTTTGACTCACCGCGCGCAGGCCCTCTTCGCCTAACATGCGGATATAGGTATATGCGCGCACCAACATGCCAAAATTGCCGGCGAAGCTCTTCACGCGCCCAATGCTGTACTGGGGCATGTACCAAACCAGGTCAATATCATCCTCATCACCGTTGCGCGCCCGCACGGCAACCACGGGGCCGGGTAGATAAGGCGCCAGCGCCTCGCTGCACCCAACCGGGCCTGAGCCTGGACCGCCGCCGCCGTGCGGCGTGGTGAAGGTCTTGTGCAGATTGAAGTGCATCACATCGAAGCCCAGCTCGCCTGGCTTGGTGATGCCCAGAATGGCGTTGAAGTTGGCGCCATCGCCGTAGACCAGGCCGCCTGCGGCATGCACCAGGCGAATCACTTCTAGCACATTCTCATCGAACAGTCCCAGGGTGTTGGGATTGGTCAACATCAAACCGATCACCTCGTGCCCGATGCTGTCCAATTGGGTCTTGAGCGCGTGTAGGTCTACGTTGCCGCGCGCGTCACTTGGAATTTCCACCGCCTGCAGTCCCGCCATGGTGGTCGAAGCTGGATTGGTGCCGTGTGCAGAGTCGGGCACCAGAATCTTCGTGCGCTGTGTCTCGCCTTGGTCGTACAGGTAATTGCGCATCATCAGCACGCCGCTCAGCTCGCCCTGCGCGCCGGCGGCCGGCTGGAGACTGACGGCGGCAAAGCCGCTGATCTCAGCCAGGTAGACCTGCAGCTCGAACATCAACTGCATGGCTCCTTGCGCGCTGTCGGCCGACTGCAGTGGGTGCAGGTTGGTGAAGCCCGGCAGCCGGGCGGCCTTCTCGTGCACCTTGGGATTGTATTTCATTGTGCAGGAACCGAGCGGATAGAAGCCGGTGTCAATGCTGTGATTTTTTTGCGATAGGCGCAGAAAATGACGCATCACGTCAATCTCGGCAACTTCGGGCAAGGGTAGATCCGCAGCGCGGCGCAGAAAATCGAGCGGCAGCGGCGCCTCGGGCACGTCCAACGCCGGCAGGCTGGCGCCGATGCGGCCCGGCGAGCTGAAATCAAAAATCAACGGTTCGACGCGCTGCCCCGTGGCGCGGCTGTCATTGCTTGGGCTGTTCATGAGATCACCTCCATGACAATATCCATCTGCTCCAGTTCCAGGTCAAGTTCGGGCAGCGTGTCATCCTGGGGGATGGAGGCGTCTGTGGCGTCGTCCATCTCTTCGATCTCCTCCACCTCAGCCAGCGCCATCACCAGGGCGTCAATATCGCGCTTGCTTAGCGTTTCGGTGACGCACACCAGCATGGCGTGACCCAGTTCTGGGTAATCCTGGCTCAGGTCATAGCCGCCGATGATGCCATACTCATCGAGCAGGTAGCGATTGACCGCGGCTACCGGCAGCGGACACCGCACGACGAATTCCTGGAAGAACGGCTCGCCTTGCAGCACTTCGAACCCGGTCTGCGTCGCGATTTGCTGTGCGGCGTAGTGCGCCTTGTGATAGCACAGCTCGGCCACGCGGCGCAGGCCGTTCTTGCCCAGCGCCGACATGTAGACGGCCGCAGACAGCGCCACCAGGCCCTGATTGGTGCAGATGTTGGACGTGGCTTTGTCACGACGAATGTGCTGCTCGCGCGTGCTCAACGTCAGTACAAAGCCGCGCTCGCCGTCCACGTCCACCGTTTCGCCGATGATGCGGCCGGCGCTGCGACGCACGTGTTCGTTCTTGCACGCGAAAAAGCCCAGGTAAGGCCCGCCGAAGTTGAGAGGGCTGCCCAGCGATTGACCTTCGCCGCAGACGATGTCGGCGTCATAGCTGCCGGGCGCCTGGAAGATGCCCAGGCTGATAGGATCGGCTACTACGATCAGCACCGCGCCTTTGGCATGCGCGGCGTCCGCCAGTTGGCGCAGGCGAGCCGGGCTGTGCAGCCGCCCCAGGAAGTCGGGATTCTGCACGATGACGGCGGCTGTGTCGCTGTCAATCAGCGCCTGCAGTGCATCCAGGTCCACGCCCGCGGCGAAGCCGTTGAATTTGACATCCATACCCTGCGTGTAGGTGTGAGCCACGTCGCGATACTGGGGGTTGACGTAGCGAGAAAAGAGAATCGTCTTGCGCTTCAAGCGGCCGATGTTGAGGGCCATGATTACGGCTTCGGCCACGGCCGTGGCGCCATCATAGTGACTGGCGTTGGACACGTCCATGCCCGTCAGCGCGCAGATCATGCTTTGATACTCAAAGATGGCTTGCAGCGTGCCTTGGCTCACTTCCGGTTGGTACGGCGTGTATGCAGTATAAAATTCGCTGCGGCTGATCACCGCGTCGACAATGGACGGAACGAAGTGATGGTAAGCGCCGGCGCCCAGGAAGCAGGGCCCGGAATCAGCATCAGCGTCCTCGCTGCTCAGCGCCTGCAGTTCCTGCAGGATTTCGTATTCGCTGATCGGTTCCGGCAGATTGAGGCGCGGGAAACGGTGGCTGGCCGGTACGTCGTGAAACAGGTCGTCCACCGACGCAACGCCAATCGTCGCCAACATCTGCTGACGGTCAGCGTCCGTATTGGGCACATAGCCAGGCGTGTAGTTCATCATCGTTATCTCCTCTGCCTGCTAATGTTCGCGCGTCGCGCAGTAGGCATCGTATTCAGCCGCGGTCATGAGGTTTTTCAACTCAGCCGTGTTCTCCGGCTCCAGCTTGAAGAGCCAGGCTTCACCGAAGGGGTCTTCGTTGACCTTTTCAGGGGTGTCTTCCAGCGCGTGGTTGACTTCAATCACCGTGCCGCTGAGCGGCGCGTAGATGTCGGATGCTGCCTTGACCGACTCCACGGTTGCGCACTGCTGCCCTTGCTTGAGGGTCGCACCCACGTCGGGCAGCTCGATGAAAACGACATCAGACAGCGCATCCTGGGCATAGTCGCTGATGCCGACGACAGCCACCGCACCTTCGACGCGCGCCCACTCATCGGACTTGGCGTAGCGGGCATTGGGGTCTAGTTTGAAGCTCATGGTAAATCTCCTTTGATCACAAAACTGGATAGAAAGTGAGTTGATAAGACCGGCCTCGCCGCAGGCGGCCGAGCGTTAGTCCACCGTTCGGCCGACGACGCGGCGATCTGCGATCCGGCGCTGCGTCTCAGCGACGATACGCCGCGACATAGAACGGCGTCTTCACCACGATGGCCTTCTTGGGCGCATCTCGAATAACAATGTCAATCGGGCTGCCCAGGGCGGCGCTGGCGGCAGGGACATAGGCCAGGCCAACGAAGCGGTCCGTGGTCGGCGATTTCATGCCCGTGGTGACAATGCCCACCACCTGGCCGTTGATCGCCACGGGGAATTCGGCGCGCGGCACCGCGCGCTCCACCATCTCGAAGCCCACCAGCCGCTGGGCAGGGCCTTCCATCTTGATCTTGAGCAGGGCATCGCGGCCGATGAAGTCGCCCTTCTTGAAACTAATGGCCCAGCTCAAGCGCGCGCTGATTGGATCCATGCGCGCATGGATCTCATGACCGTACAGTGGCAGGCATGGTTCAAAGCGCAGCGAGTCACGCGCGGCCAGGCCGCAGGGCAGAATGCCTTCCGGCTGGCCCGCTTCCAGGATGGCGTTCCACATCCCCACGGCCTCTGCCGCGGGGAAGAACAACTCATAGCCATATTCGCCGGTGTAGCCGGTGGCGCCTAAGAGTACCGCCACGCCTTTGACGGTGGCTGGCGCGCAGGTGTGGAACTTGACTGTCGCCAGGTCCAGATCTGTCAGCTTTTGCAGAACCGCTTGCGCCTGCGGGCCTTGCAAGGCCAGCATGTAGGTCTCATCCGAGAGGTCGGTTACGCTGACGTTGAACCCGACGGCGTGCAGCTGCATCCACTCAACATCCTTCTTGCGGTTGGAGGCATTGACGATGACCCACCAGCTTTCGGCCGCCACACGGTACATGAAAATGTCGTCAATGACCGTACCGTCCGCGTAGCACATCAGGCTGTAGCGCGCGTCGTTGATCGCCATCGTGCCGACGTCGCCCACCTGGATCATCTGCAAGAAACGCAGGGCATCAGGCCCGGCCACAACGACCTGGCCCATATGGTCAATGTCGAACAGGCCGACGGCCTCGCGCACCCGCTTGTGCTCCTCCAACGGACCGGTGGGATATTGCACGGGCAGTTCCCACCCGGCAAAATCCACCATACGTCCGCCTAACGCCACGTGCGTGTCGTACAAAGATGTTCGATTCATCCCATCCTCCTCCAATTTGTGCTGCGTGCGTTGAGTGCCTGAGTTCCGAAGCAGCCAAAAAGGGAATCGGGCAGGCATCGCACGCGATGCCT
>CAZEPA010000062.1:11681-12408 GCA_964513955.1 uncultured Anaerolineae bacterium
GGGCACGCCACGCCCGGGGAGGCGGGCCCGATTCCCTCGGTCCTTGGCACCTTAGAGATTTTCGCCGCAAAGGCGGGAAATTGCCCCGTCGGTGCGACTGCGCGGCAACCGCGCAGTCGGCTCTCCAGAGTGCTGTCCCAGTGCGATCTTTTTGCCTGAGAGATTGCCTGCCAGCCCCGGTGTTTCTGGTCAGAGTGCCCCTTCGGCGACCTGGGGTAAGTCCCAGATGCTCTCTCGCGCTGATCATCCAGCCATGATGTTCATAAAAACAGCTTCTTGTTCGTGTCAGGTGCTCTGAACCTGCGGATCGCTGCACTCAAATTCCTGCGCCTATCATAACATACGTTGCTGTCGGTGTCAATGCCTTTTGCCCGCTCACATGATCACTAGATTTGACGTGATGATGCGGATCACGACTTGGTGGTCTTTCATCGGTTTTTTCCAGGATGCCGGCGAGAGGCGACACAAAAAGACTTCCGAAGTCCGCCAGACTTCGGAAGTCTCGTGGCTACGCTCGGCCCAGCGCGGCCAGCATCTCGCTCACGCTGGTGAACTTGAGACGCGGGCGGCCCTGTTCCTGGCCGCGGCGCAGCTCCATCTCGTTCAGGCGCTGCCAGTCGGCGTACGAGAAGAAGTTCGGCGCGCGGGCTTTGACCAGATCGGCCATCGCGGCAACATCTGGCGCGGTTGGGGTCAGGGTCAGGCCCTGCGCCAGGTCTTCCAACAT
>CAZEPA010000063.1:0-12355 GCA_964513955.1 uncultured Anaerolineae bacterium
GGAAAGCGGGATCGCAGCCGGCGCCAGGACAAACGCGCCGTCCACCGGCCGCTGCAGGTGCAGGGTGAGGTGCACCGTCTCGCCTGATTGGTAGCGGGGGCGATCGGATTCCAGCCACACGTCGGGGTCATCACGCACGGGAATCCAGCGGCTGTCAATGATCAGGTTATGGCGGGTCTGCGCCTCGCTCAGCGGATGGGTTTGCACGAGTACGCTCGCACGGTCGCCGCTGGGACCGACATCGAAGGTCCACGGGATGACTACATCATCACCCGCGCCCAGCCCCACGGTCTGCGTCAGGGTCTGTGTGCCATAACGCAAAGCCACATCGTAGAGCGCGCTCGCGCCGCTGAGGCCGTGCAGGGAGATCGTCCAGGTGGCCGGTGTGTTGGGCGCATAGCTGGCGGCGTCGAGGGTTTGGGACAGGGTCATCTGGATACCGCTGATGGCGACCATCGCGCGCTGTTCGCTGTCGCCGCTGCGCACGCTGGCGGCGTAGAGGCCATCCACCAGGTCAGGCGGCGCGGTGACCGTCAGATCATAGGCGGCCGTGGTATAGCCCGCCACCGGGGTCAGCACCTGGTACTCCTGGTCGAACAGCAGGTAAGTCAACGGCACGTCGCCGGCCGGGCCGTTGTTGGCAATGATGGCCGAAAGCGTCACTGAGCCGCCCGGGCTGCCGGCCGTGGCCGTCGCCCCGGTGAGCACGGGTTGCGGCGCCCAGCGCGGCGCGGCGTTGGTAAGCAGCTGGCCGCTGGCCGCAGCCGCGCCATCGGCCGTGACGAGGCGAGCGCGCAGCGTTTGCACGCCCGCGCGCTGGCTCAAGTCCAGGGTCAGATAGGTCGTGTTCGCATCGCCTGGGTAGAGGGTCAGCGCGGTGGTGGAGACCACCGCGTCGCCGTCTTCGATGACCAGCGCGCCGCGCCAGGGCTGTTCGCTGCTGTAGGCGCTCCTGGCCGTCACATAGACCTGCTGCATTTGCTGTGCGTCCATGGGGTCAGCCTGCACGTCTACCGTGAGGTGATAGATCGGGGCCACGACGCGGAAGCTCAGCGTGGCGCTGCCGATGACATGACCGAGACGCGCATGGCGCGCCGTCAGGCTCACGCTGTAGTCGCCCACGGGCACAGCGCCCAACGGCACGTTGATGGTGTTGGCGCCGGGGGCGATGGTGCGCAGCTCGGAGCCGGCGCGGCTGACCGGGCCGCTCAAGGTGTAGTCTGCTACGACATCGAAGGTGGCCGGGCTGGCGTTGTCGAGGACAAAGGCCAGGCCGGCATTATCGCCCTGCACCAGATCTGGTCCGGTGTTGGGCCGCTGCGGCTCGACTGAGCTCGCCGAATTCGCCGCGCCGATCAGGCCGCCGGGGCTGCGCAGCACGCCGGTGGGTGTGATGATAGCACTCACGCTTTGGTCAGCGACTTGCAGCACGACGCTGTCGGTGCGGCTGACGTCGCCGTTGTAAACGACGCTGACAGTGTAGGCGCCCGCCAGGGTTGGCGTGACGCTGCGGGTCAGCGTGGTGTTCTGGCCCGGGTCGAGCTGAATGGCTTGCGGGCCGCTGCCAATGTCTACCGAGGCCAGGGCCGGCACGGGCCCGGCGTTGTTCAAAGAAACCTGCAAATCAGCCGTTTCGCCCAGGGCGATGCTGGCCGGCGCGAACTGGCCGCTGGCCGCTAACGTGGCCGGGTTGATCTGAACGACCGCGGCGGCGCTGAGCGCGCCTTCGGCGGTGGCGGTGTAAACTACCGACCCGGCCGGCGGCGTGGGGTCGCTGGCGCTAAAGCTGGCCTGCGCGCCAGGCGCGACATTGGGCAAACTGCCGGTGTAGATCGTGGCGCCATCGCTGCGTGTGATCGTCACCGGCAGCGTGCGCGTGACGCCGGCGCTGTTGTTGACCGAGCCGGTCAGATGGACCGTCGCCAGGGCGTCGTCCGCCGGGTCGCCGGGCAGGTTGGCGCGGTAGCGCGCGCGATCGGCCGTCAGGGTTAGGCCAATCTCGTTGACCGCAAACGCGTGGCTGTCAGCGGCGAGGATTTGGCGGGCAGACGGCGTCGCCGCGGCCGGTTCTGGCCCAAAGAGCGTGCCTTCCAGCAGCAGGGCGCCGCGCGCGCGCGGATCGTCCAGCAGATTGGGCGCGTCCAGCGCACGGACGTAGGTCAGCGCGCCGCTGCCGCTGACCGCCTGCCATTCCTCGCGCAGGACGATGGGATCGCCCTGGGTGTCGGCGCTGCCGACCGGCGCCGCGGCCTGCAAGCCATAGAAGACCGTTTCGGAATCGGGGCGCTGCGCCTGGGCGTCAGCCGGCCGCGTTTCTCCCGGCGTGTAGCCGCCAACCAGGCCGGCGCTGCTCAGCGCCAGCGATTCGACGCTCGCCGGCAGATTGGCCGCGACCGTGTCTTGCTCAGAGAGGATCGTACCGTCTAGCCCCACCAGCATGAGGGCCGACGCCCCGCCGAAGGTGTTCATCCGATAGATCACCAGGCGGTCGGCCGCGCCTACCATGACATAATTCATGTCCGCGTAGCTCAGCAGCGTGCGACGGATGCCTGTGTCCAGGTTCAAGGCTTCGATGCTGTCAAGCCGTCCCGTGTCAGAGTAGACGCGTGTCGCCAAGAAGAGCTCGTCGCTGCGCAGCACGGTGCTGCTTGGGCTCGACACAGCTTCCGGGAAAAGAACGCTGCTGGTCTGATTGCCCGTGGCCGCCGCGAACGTCGTGACATACTGCTCGTACGCGCCCGCGATTGGGTTGTAAGTGGAATAGCGGGTGACGACGTAGCCAGCGCTCGCCGCCAATAGATCGAGATAGTCGGGCAGGGTCACGCTCCACAGCGGGTCCCCGGTACTCACAGCATAGGCGGTGAGGGTGTCGTTCACGACGATGAACAGGCGTCCATCCGCCAGCAGCACGTCGTTGCTGCTCACGGCAACGGTGTGTAGGGTATTGCCGCTGTCAGGGTCGAGCAGCTCGAATCCGTTATCGGTGCGCACCGCTAACACACTATCGGAGGATAGGAGCATCCCGGCGCCGCTCAGCGTGCGAGACCAGACCAGCGCACCGCTGTGCACATCATAGGCCGCCAGGCTGCTGTCGCTGCTGCGCGTCACGAAGGCGTAGCGATGATTGATGGCCAGGCGATTGGCGTCGGGGATTTCAAGCGGCCCCCAGCGTACGGCGCCGCTCGTGCTGTCGAGAGCCACGAGGCGCTTCGGCGTGCCGGTGTAGAAGTCCGCGGCCAGCAGCACAATCACCAGGTCATCCACGGCCGTGGCGGGCGTGCTCGGATTGCCTGACACCGTCCAGGTGGCTGTAAAGGGCGCGGTGGCGGTCTGTGCAATGTGCCCGCTGCGACCGGCGTCGCCCTGTTCGGCAAACCAGCCATCCCAGCCGCCCGTGCGTGGAGCCGGTTTGAGCACACGCAGGCGCAAAGACGCGCCGGTCAACGCAGCGGGCGTGGTCACGGTGCTGGTCGTGGTGACGGCGCCCGTGGGGGCGTAAACGTCCGCGTCCGTGACCACGCTCAGGGCCGCGCTGGCGCCAGTGACATCCACGGGCTGCCGCAGGGAGATGAAGCCTCCCGCTCGATCACGCCCCTGCACGATCAAGCGATAGGCATCGGTGCGCGCACCTGTGGGGATCGTGAGCGTGAAGTCGCGCGTGACGCTGATGGGGAGGGTTTCGGTGACGCTCAGCGAAGTCACTACCGTGTCGTCCGCATCCAGCAGGGACAGGCTGCCGGTCAACGTCGTGCTGATCCCGCCGCGGTTCGTCAGAGAGATGGGCAGCGACGCGCCGGCCAGCGCGCTCGCGGGCGCTGCGAGCACGAGCTCATAAGGCGCTGCACGGAATGCAGCGCTGCCATACCAGCTGTTGAGCCGCGGGGTGCTGACCTCCAACCCGTAGTTGCCGCTCTTGGGCAGATCCGGCACGATCAGCGCAATCTCCAGGCCATCCGCCGTGACGGTAGCCGTAGGTACCTGCGTGAACGAAGTGAAGGTGTAGTCCTGGCTGTGCAGGTAGAGGTTATAAGGACCGGCTGCGGGCAGCTGTGCACCCGTGGGAGCCGGCAGTATGCGGGCCTTGAGCAGCTGACCCGAGCGCACCCCTGCGTTATCCACGGTCAGACCAGGCGCGTTGAGGGTCAGAGGGAAGCTGTAAGCGGTGGTGGAGGCATCGGCCGCGCCCGTGATCTGCGAGGTCATGCTGATGACGACGGTGTAGTAGGCGTAGAGATCGAGGCTGGCCGGCAAGTCCAGGTCCAAATCCAACGTCTGGAAACCCGCGCCAATGGGCACGGTGATGACCGGCCCGGCGCTGATAGGGTTTCCGTAGAGCTGCACGAGCGCCTGCAGGCGGGCCGTGCCCGCGAAACCGGCATCGTCCAGGCCCACCAGGACCGCGCCTGCCGTGCGCTGGCCGATGGTGGGTGGGACATTCACCGACGCGTCGAAGACGACGGCGGGTGCGCGTACGGGGATGGTCACGCTCTGCGCCGGGAAGCCGCCAGGCAGCGCCGCGTGCACGGTGTACTGCGCGCCGGCCGTCGTTACGGGCAGGTTCACGGTCAGCACGGTCGTTAAGTAGCCGGGCGCCGTTGCGAGCGAAGTCGTGGTGGATGTGATGAGTACGCCATTGCGGCGCACTTCCCAATCAACCAATGTGCCCGGCACGCCGTTCAGGACGCTGGCGGTGATGATGGCCGTGGCACCCAGGCCCGCCACGACGCTGGCTGGCGTCGCGTCAAGGCCGATCGAAGGGATGCGCAGACCGAGCGGCACGATCGCCTGGCTCACCACTTCGCCGTCCTCTTGCGCTTCCAGGCGCACGAGGTGCGAATTGGCGACCACGGTGGTGTAGGTCTGCGTGATGGTGCTGTGCGGGTCCACGGTCACGGTTTGCGCCGCGGCTTGCAGCCCGCTCACGGCCGCCACGGTGAAGGTGCGCGCCACTGGCCGGTCATTGCGCAGCGTGGCGGTCAGAGTCGCAACTGCGCCAAAGGGGTAGTCGGGTTGGTCGGTGGTCAGCCGGAAGTTGAGCAGATCGGCCTTGACGGCCTCGGAACGCACCTGGTAGAAGGGGCCGGGAATGACGCCGGAGTAACCCCAGGTGTATGGGTCGTAGGTGGGATTGCCGCCCAAGAAATAGCCGATGCGCAGAATGCCAGGCTGTTGGGGCGCCGGGAAGTTGAACGCGACGGTGGCCGCGGCGCCGGGCGCCAGCGGCGGGTTCAAGGTGACAATCTGCGAGGCCCGCGTGCGGTTGGGTTGATGCACGGCCCAGCGCCAGCTTTCACCGAGCCTCCGCTCGTAGTAGTCGTCCCACACGGTCACTTCGGTCATGGTGAGCGCCGTCGTGTTCGTGACCGGCGTGTTGAAGCTGACCGTCTGGCCGGGCGCGACTGAGGCCAGGAGCGAGGCGCCGCCGCGCAGCGCGGCCACGCCAAAGACGGCGCGCGCGAAGGCAATGTCATCGTCGCTTTGCAGGCCGTTCATGTAGAAGTCTGGGTAAGCCGACGTGGCGACCACCAGGCCAGCGCCATAGGGATATTCAATCATGGCCGGCATCTGGTTGCCGGTGGTGCGCATCAAGACCACCGTGGCCGAGGCCGGCCACTGCGTGAACGAGCCATCCACCTGGATGTTGGGGCGGTCGCGATCGAGGCCAGTGATCCAGGGCGAAGCGTTGATAATCCGCACCGACGCGTCCTTGCACAGGATGTCCTGGAAGTAGCCGAGGCCCTGCACCTCGCCGCCGGGCAGCAGCCCCCAATCGAGGCTGTCGGCCTGCGCCAGCACAACCAGTGTGCCGCCGATGCCAACGTAGGTTGCGAGCCAGGCCCGCGCCTGCGCGCTGTCTTGATAGCGGTAGAGGCCGCCGCTGGGCACGATGACCACCGGCGGGGCCTGGTACGGGTCTACATAGCGGCTTTCCGCCAGGCCGCTTGTCCCGGTGCCGGCCACGATCTCAACCGGTCGCGCTTTGACGCCGAGGCTGCCGATGGCGCCCAGGGCGTCGAAGATCAGGCCGCTGTCCAAAATACCCACGCCGGTCGCACTTGTCATCTGGCGCAGTTCGCGCTGCAGTTCCAGCTCCTGGCCGCGCAGGCCAGCGTAGACGCGGCGGGCAAACTCAAGCGCATCACGCAGCACACGGCGCTGTTGATCGAAGGTCGTGTGGTCGAGCTGGACGTAGAAATCGGTGTACGCGGACTGCACCGCGTCGGTGATGGTCTGGCCGGGGGGCGGCAGGACGGTGCCGCTGATCAGGCTGCGCATCTGCAAGTCGGCCGCCTGGTAGATGGCATCCATCTCCAGCGTGTGGCTGATCATCTTCTGCGTGTCGGCCTCGAAGATCGCCAGCTCGGTGGCGGCCAGGGAAACGCGGTAGTAGGCGGCGGCGTGCGTGAAGCCGGCCTGCTGCGCGATGGACACCTGCTGCTGGTAATACTGCAAGTCGCCGCTGAGGCCCGCGGGCGAGGGGTCATGATCGTTGAGCGAGGCGTCACGGCGATCATCCGGCGAACCGTTGGGCGGCGGAGGGTTCTTCTTGCCGCCGCCGCCGCCTGTGCCGCCGCTGCCGCTGCCGCCGCCCCCACAGCCGCCGCCGACCGACTGCTTCTGCGCTTCGCTGATCACCTTGAAGACGGTATCCATGGTTTTGGCTGTCTCCACCAGGCGATAGACAAAGGTGATATACTGATAGCCGTTGGCAACGCTGATCACCAGGTCGAGCAGGGCCGAGGCCTTCAGCTTCAGCCCGAACTTGCCGCCGACCTCCAGGTTGAATTCACCGAAGATACCCAGCTCGTTAGGAGTCTTGTCTGCTTCCAGTTTGAAGGCAAAGACCGGGGCCAGCTCCGCTCCCAGGAACCAGAGGCCGGGAATGGTGAAGCGTATCTTGGCTTTGCTTTGGAAAGTCTCGGAGATTGTCTTGAAGCGGAAGGTGACAAATTTGGCAATCTCCTTGAGCGCGTTCGCGTTGGCCTTGAGCTGATCCTTGGCGGCCTGCAGCGCCGCCTGCGACGTACACGACGATGGGTCAATCAAGACACGGGTGTAGCGGGCGCCCAGGGTCGTGGTCAGGGTCAGGCTGCCCAACGGGATGCCTTCGCCCAACTTGGCGATGATCTTGTCCAGGTCATCCAACTGCGCGACATCACGGTACTGGTTGCGCAGAAAATCGCGCACGCCTGTGGTGATCGTCGCCACCCAGTCGCCGGGCTTGAAGAAAAGCCCCGAAGGCTTGGTCTCGCACAATTCAGAACAGACTACGGCGTAACTGCCGACGTCAATCTCGATCACCTTGAGCTGAAAGCGAAACGAGGCGGTGATCGAAAAGCCAGCGTCATTGATGGGGCGACGCAAGTAGTCATAGACGGTCTGCACCAGATCGCCGACTTTTTGGAAGAGCCAGGAGATGTCTACCGGGTCGTGCACGATGATGCGCAGCCCGTAAGGCTCGCCGCGATCGCTTGGCACGCTCACCTGGTAGGTCAACGGCGCGGCCGGATCGAGCAGGATGGGCGCGGTTTCTTCATAGATCACTACGCCGTGCGGGCCAAGCACTTGCACCGTCAGCTTGTCCTCGACAGCCTGCGGCATGAGCGATTCGATGCGAATATCATAACGGCGGGCCAGCGGGTCGTAGGCAAAGCCATCCACGACCACGTGTTTCTTCTGATCATCGGCCTGCACCTGCACCGTCGAAGTATAGGTCACGGTGCGCCAGGAAAACGGGCCGCTGCGTTCGCTTTGCACGAAGACCGGCGCCGATGGCGGCGGCGCCGCGGCCGCGGTCGGCAGGTCAGTCAGGCGCCGCGTGAGCAGAGCCACGTAGCCGTCTGGCGTGCGGTATTGCACCAGCGCGGTGGTGAGGTCATCGCTGACGTTGCCGATCTGCTCGATCTGGGCGATGGGCGGCGCCACTTGCTGCGTCGCCTGGACAAAAGCCGGTTGGCTGCTGGCTTCGACATGCCCTGACAGCACAGTGGCGTTGAGTAGGTAATAGCCAGGATCCAGGTAAATTTCCGCGCGCGCATGGAAGGCATCCAACCGGCGGGCGACGAGGGGCGGCAGCAGTTCTTTGTCCGGCTCTGCGGCGCCCGTGGGTATCAGGTGCAGGGCGGTGAGCTGCACCGCGTCAAGTCCCTCATCTATAGCGACGGTGGAGGCAACATCCACGACCAGGCGGCCATCTGGCTCGAAATGGGTAGTCAGGCTGGCGGCGCCGAGCTGCGTATCATGCCCGATGCGGTTCACATCCACGTCAAAGGTGCGCACCTCCGTCTGACCAAAACCGGGCGCGTTGGCGCTGTAGAAAAAGGGGCCGCTCAGGTGCAGATCGTCCAGCACAAAATGCACGCCGGCCGCGCCCCAGGCGTCAGCTATCGCATGACGCTCCAGGTCTACCTGGCGCGACGCGTTCCAGAGGTGAAAGGTGACGGGCGTACCGGCCGGGTTCTGTTGAGCCGAGTCCGGCGCCACCTCCACGGCGAGGTCGAGCTGGGTGTAGCGCACGTCCTGGCCGTCGCCGCCCACGCGCAGCACCGGCAGCGCCGTTGTTGCCAGCGGGTTAGTGCTGGGGTCGAGATCGGTGTCTACGGCCGGCGAAAAGCGCAAGGCGCCGGTCAGCGCTGGCGGCGCTGTAGGATTCACCGGCGGTGAGGACGGCTGCGCGACCGGCGCGGACTTCGGCGAGGCCTTCGACAAGACTTCGGCGAGCTCAGTCGAGCCGCTCAGGCCCCGTGCGGTGAGCCTGTCGAACCGCAGTCGAGCCGCCACGGACGCGTCGGCCGCGCCATTCTGCACGGCGCTGGCGTTCACCCCGGGCGGAGGCAGCAGGCCGATCAGCAGGGTGATCAACAGGAGGTAGGAAAGGAGTTTGTAGAGCTGGCGTGAGGTGGAACGCCCGCTGAAGCGGCGGCCGAGTCGCGAGGGAAGAGCCATCCAGGATGTCATGAGTCATGCCTCCAAACGAAATCAACGGTTGCCGGTCGCGTGGATGCGACCTGCGTTGATTTTGCCTTTGGCGACTGTTCAGTCTGTAGTTCAACTCCTGTTCATTTTTAGATCAGTTGTCCCTGTGCTTGGCGCACAACCGTGGAGGAAAATGCGCCGCCAGCCGCGGCAATCCGGCGGATTGCGTTGCCGTGATGCACCCGCGCCGCGCACAAGCGCCGAGGAAAATGCGCCGCAGTAGCAATCCGGCGGCTTGCGTTAGGAGCTATTTTGAGGTCACACAGCGGAAATCAGGCGGCATCGGTGACGGGGACCACGGCGGGTTGGGCGCCGTTGCGCACCCGGTAGCCGATCCCGTCGCTGGCCGACGCCCACTCGCGGTGACTACATTCGAGACGATAGCCGAAGTCAGTGCTGAAACTGTTGAAGGCCTTACGCGGCCAGTCGCGTAGGGGATAGCGCGCAAGCTGGCGCAGGCCCCGGCTGGCAATGCTGTTCCAGCCGTATAGTTTGCGCGACAGCCAGTCGTAGCCTTGGGCCAACTGCTCATGGGTCATCTGCGCCGGGTAGTAGGTCACGTGGTTGGTGTCATACAGCGACCAGGGCACGTCAGGCAGCAGGCGGTTTTCCTCGATCCATTTGGCGCGCTGCGGCGTGCCCACGTAGGGCGTCAACACCGTGATGCTCACACCGTCGAGGCTGCTGCCGCGGATGAAGTCATAGGTGCTTTGGAAGATCTGCGGCGTGTCGCCATCGAAGCCAAAGACAAAGAGGCCGACCACGCCAATCCCTGCGTCGTGGACGCGCTGAATGACCTCGCGGTAACGTTCAATGTTGCCTTTGGCCTTGCCGCCCAGTTCACGACGGTTGCTTGGATTAGCGCTCTCAAAACCAATGAAGAACTTGTCCAGGTGCGCTTGCCGCGCCAGTTTGAGCAGATCGGGATAATCGCCTACGAGCAGCTCGGCCTGGCACGTCCATCCGTGCAGCGGCAGCCGCGCCAGCGCCTTGAAGAGCTGCTCCATATACTCAGGATGCAGCCGGAAGTTCAGACCAAAGTTGTCATCGGTCAGGAAAAAACGCTTGATGCCGCGGCGCTCGATTTCTTCGACCACCTGCTCCACCGGGCGTAGGCGCATGACCGCGCCCGAGACTCGGATCGCGGTGCAGAAGGTGCAGTTGCGGGGACAGCCGCGCGTGATTTCCATGTACGGCGTCCAGTAGCTGCGGTTCTCATCCACCTGGCGCAGCACGCGGTCGGCCAGGGGCGGCAGGAAATCGAGGTTGGCCCATTCCGTGTCCACGTAGGATGTCTGCAGTTGGCCCCGATCAAAATCGGCAATGATCTGGGGCCAGGTGCGATAGGCTTCACCCACGGCGATGCAATCGGCCCAGGCGGCCACTTCGTCTGGCGCCAGCGTGGCATGTGCGCCGCCAATGACGACTTTGGCGCCGCGTGCTTGCGCGCGCGTGGCGATCCAACGCGCGCGGTCAATCTGCAGGGTTTTGGCCGTGATACCCACCAGGTCCTGCGGGCCAAGCTCGTCGAAGGGCAGCGGACGCAGATCTTCGTCAATGATCTGCACATCTATCGCGTCTGGGACGAGAGAGGCCAGTCGCATCAGTGTGTACGGCGCCATGGTGCCGCGGCCTAAGAATCGCCCGTCACGGCCGGGCTGCACCAGGTAAATTTTACGGATTGGCATGAGCGCCCTTTCTGCGGTATGAATTCCTGCACCGCCGACCGGGCCGGCAATGGCCCTTCCAGAAAAAGGCCTTTAACTTGGCAGGCAGAGGATGTCGCCCGATTATATGCACACGGGGGCAAAAGTCAAACGAACCTGCGCGGTGACAGCAGGTGGGGCGGCCGGGCGCGATCGCCGGTCGGGTTTTGACCCCAGGGATCTGGCCCGGCGACGGGCGAAGTTGTGATTTCGGCCCCCACGGGTGTATACTGAACAGCATCGTTCTACATCTGCCGCACGGGGAGGGTCAACCCCATGTCTTCTGAGCCGCTGCCATTTACGCCGACGACGGCCAAATCCCTTTTTTCGCTTCACTACCTCGAGAGCCGTGTGCCCAATCAGGCCGAATGGGCGGAGGACCCACGGCCTGTCTTGGCGCAGGTACAAACCCTGTGGCAAAAAGCGCAGCGGTTGGGACCGGCCTGGAACGAAGCGCAAACCGAGGACGAGTTCATCAAGCCGCTGCTGGCCGCGTTGGGCTGGAGCTTCATTCCACAGGCCAAGAACACCAAGAACGGTCGCGTCAACCGGCCCGACTATGCTCTCTTTGCCGACGACGCGACCAAGAACGACGCGTATCCGCACCAGGGGCACGACGACGCGTTCTACGGCCGCGCCCTGGCCATTGCCGAGGCCAAATACTGGGGCCGGCCGCTCAGCCAGAAGGACGCCGCAGGCCGTGACACCTGGAAAACGGGCAGCAATCCGAGCCATCAGATGGTCAGCTACCTGGTGGGCACCCGCTGCTCGTGGGGCATCCTGACCAACGGCCGCGTGTGGCGCCTCTACAGTCGCGAGGTCAGCAGCACCGCCAGTGAGTTCTACGAAGTGGACCTGGGGGCTGTGTTGACCTCTCCGCCACCACCTTCCTCCTTCTCCTCTAAGGGCGCGGGAGGAGAAGGGGGCGCGGTCGACGCGTTCAAGCGCTTCTGGCTCTTTTTCCGCCGCGCAGCCTTCGTACCCAATGCGCAGGGTCGCACGTTCATCCAACGCGTCGTGGAAGGCTCGGCCACGTACGCGCGCGAGATCAGCGACAAGCTCAAGGAGTTGGTCTTCGACGAAGTGATGCCCGAAATCGCCGGCGGCCTCATCGCGTACCGCCGGCAGGAGCTTGGCATCCATACGGAAACTGCCGAGAGCCTGGCTGAGGTTTACCGGGCGAGTCTGAGCCTGCTCTACAAGCTGCTTTTTGTGCTCTACGCAGAGGCGCGCAGCCTGCTGCCCATCTCCAACCCGGCCTACTGGGAAGAGAGCCTGACGCGCATGGCGCGCCAGTTCGCGGAACGGATTGACCGCGGCCTGGTCATGAGCGACGCGACTCACGCCAGCGGCCGCTACGACAGCCTACTGGCTCTCTTCCGTCGTATTGACCAGGGCGATTCCAGCCTGGGCGTGCCGCGCTACGACGGCGGCCTCTTCAATGCCAGCGCGCCGGACAACCAGTTTCTGGCGCAGCACAAGCTGAGCGACCGCGCGGTGGCCCGCGCGGTGGACATCCTGGTGCGCGACGCCGGCCAGCCCGTGGACTACGCCTACATCAGCGTGCGCAACCTGGGCGCGATCTACGAAGGGCTGTTGGAGAATAAGCTGGCCCTCACCTCACCCCCAACCCCCTCTCCTCTCCCGATTACGGGCGAGGAGAGGGGGCAAAG
>CAZEPA010000064.1:0-12289 GCA_964513955.1 uncultured Anaerolineae bacterium
GTTCGCCAGCCGGGCAAACTCCGGCAGTGGAAGGTTGTGCGGCTGGCCGGAGGATGCGCCAGCGTTCCGTCATCCGAATGGGATAAGTAACGCCGAACACGGCGCTGCTTTCCCTGACACCAGTCTCGGCCGTCAGAGAGCGACTTCGCCCTCGAAGTCCTCGTCCAGGGTAACTCCATGGCAAGCGAAGGCCTGCATGGCTTGGAGCAAGTCGTCCGGCAGCGGCTGGAGATGGCGTCCAGCATCGATGTCCTTGTCCAGTAGTCCAAGGAATGCCTGGAGGATCGGGGTTTCTTGCTCGATTTTTGTGCGATGGGACATTTCACGCATCCGTACCATTGTTTATCAATGCACACCCAGCACGTTGAAGACGGCTTTGGCAACTGCATCGATCGAATCCTCTGTCACGGCTTCGATCGGAGAGAGGCCATTCAGTGCTTCGAGGGGTTCGGACAAGGCCCGATAGAGCGTCCACGTATCGACTCCTGGCGCTCCCCGCAGAATGGCCTGGGTGAGTCGGTGTTTGACCGGATCGAGTTGCCAGTCGGGCAGTTTGCGCCCGCGGGGGCCAACGTTGAGTGCCAGCAGTCGTCTCGCGTCGATGTCCTTGTAGATCTGCTGGCGGACTTTGTTCGCCAGCCGGGCAAACTCCGGCAGCGGCAGGTTGTGCGGCCGGCCGTAAGCTTCCAGCATCGCCTCGCGGCCGCGCTGGATATCTGTCCTGCCGGGTGTCCAGCGGGTATCTGCCTTCAAGACAGCAGCCTGGACAACCAAGGCATGCTCCACTGCTTGTCGGGACAACACCATCTCCAGAGACGCGGGCAATTCGACCCGCTGCAGCCATTCCTGAATGAACACCTCCAATTCGGCGGCAAAGGCCTCGGCATCACGGATCTCCCCGGCGCCAACAAATCGACGCACTTCATCCGGCGTTACTCGAGGCAAGCGACCGGCGATGAGTCTCATGGCGTTCGGCAAGAAAGCACTCCTTTCGAGAGATATCAGCTTGTTCTCCCTTATCTCCTGTGTCAATGGTGCAACCGGTAGAGAGCGAGTAGCACTATTTTTCAGCGCAGCGACCGGGTAAGCACCCACTCAGCTATCGGAAATCAGGCAGAGAAAAGACCGGGGACGACAGGATAGGCCCCGCGAATAACCGTGGGCGGTGGAGGCGGTTGTCACCGAATCACGGCCACGATGTAAAGACGTCCATGGTGACCACGCCATCGGATGCCTGCAACCTGTCTGATGCTGAAGTCGCATTTGCAGCGGTTGCGGTCTGTAACGCGCCGCTCGATGAGCGCTCGGCATCGAATGCCAAGCAGACTTTCACGCAGCGCGGAGGCTTCTTAAGATGGCGCGGTTCAATTAAGCGTGCGCGTAGTTCCCTCGGATAGATCGCGTGCAAAATGGGGCAACTAGAGGATTCAAAGAGGAAACTCGCTTGCACACCTTCCACAATCCCGACCGCTTCATGTCGGACCTCCGGCAGATCCTGTCTCAAGGTCGGAAGCGCATTGGCCTGCTGATCGGCGCCGGAGCACCAATGTCACTTCGAGTAAATGACGCTGGAGCATTGGTATCAGAGGGCGGGCACTCATTGATGCCGGGTGTTGAGGCGCTGACCACCCAGGCGATTGAAGCGTTGGCCGGACAGCAGAGGGTCGCAGCTGAGGCGATTCGCGCAGAACTCGGCGCGACCGCAAATATCGAGTCAATCCTCACCCGCATCCGACTTTTGCAACAAGCGCTCGGGCCTGCTCAGGTTAATGGACTGGACTCCGAAGGGTACAAGGCACTCGGCGCGGAGGTGTGCAGGAAGATTGGTGAAGTGGTGGGTGCTCCTCTGCCCAAGGAGCGAAACGCTTATACAGAGTTGGTGTCCTGGGTCAGCGGAACGCTTCGAGCGCACGCAGTCGAAATCTTCACGACCAATTACGACCTGTTGTTCGAAGAGGCTTTCGAACGATCCCGGGCCTCGTATTTCGATGGCTTCACCGGAGGACATCTACCCTTCTTTGATCCCGTTAGCGTCGCCAGCGACGATCTGCCGCCAAGGTGGTCTCGCCTGTGGAAATTGCACGGATCCTTAGGCTGGGCTCTAGAAGGCGACTCCATTGTTCGCGGCCGCGGGCGGGCTGCATCTCAACTCGTCTACCCCGACCATCTGAAGTATGAGCTGACCCAGAAGCAACCCTACTCGGCCCTGTTCGAGCGGCTGCGCCAGTTTCTTCTGACCCCGGATAGCATCCTGCTCACCTCTGGCTTCTCGTTCCGTGACGCCCACATCTGCGCCGTGTTGGACGAAGCGCTTGCCATGAATTCCAACGCCTCGGTGATGGCCTTTCAGTACATGCCGCTGGCATCTGAAGAGCCAGCCTGCAAACTGGCATACGAACGCCCCAACCTTTCGGTGTATGCGTCCGACGGCGCTGTGATCGGAGGGGTCAAAGGAGCATGGCGACCCGGAGACCCCCCAAAGAACTGGGAGGACATCCGTGCGACGTTCTGGGGACGACGGTGGCAAGAAGAACAGAGCAAGTTCCTGTTGGGTGATTTTGCTCTGCTCACCCGCTTCTGCGCTCTTGCACAAGCAACCGATATGAGTGCACAGGCGACGACATCCGACGCCGCCGTAGCGGCCCTGGGAGGTGGGACATCCGCTGCCGTCGCAGTTGCCGTAGCGAATGCGGGGGAGGCTAAAGCGTGAGTGCCAAGGATCCTACCTTTCTGGGTTTGGTGACATCGGTTTCGGGCCCAACCGTAACGGTTTCACTCGCCGAGTCCCTCGCTTCAGGCATCGCCATGATTGAAGGACACATGTACCGCGTTGCTCAGGTAGGGGGCTTCGTGCGGATACCTCAGGGATACCAAGACCTATTCGGCATCGTGAGCGAGGTCGGTGCATCGGCAGATTCCAGAGCAGGCAGCGGTGGGCGCTGGATGACCGTGGAACTCGCTGGAGAGGCCTTGGGTCGGAGTTTTGAGCGCGGCCTTAGCCAACTGCCATCCATCAACGACGCGGTGCATATCGTTAGCGAAGGAGACCTCAAGCGCATCTATGGGACCGAGGGCCTGGACCAGATCGCGATAGGCACTCTATCCAGTTCCGAGAGCATCACCGTCAAACTCTCACTGGACGCATTGGTCACTCGGCACTCCGCTGTCTTGGGATCAACGGGCTCAGGCAAATCGACAACTGTCGCCAGTCTGTTGCGGTCAATCGTTCGGCCAAATCAAGAAGGAGGTGCACCAGCGTCTCGGATCCTTCTTCTCGATCTGCACGGCGAATACACCCATGCCCTCGCGGACTTTGCCCGTGTGTACAGCGCCACACCACAACCCGGTGAACGCCCGCTGTTCGTACCCTACTGGGCGCTCCAAGCGAAGGACCTCCTCGACTTCGTTGCAGGCGGCCTGACCGAGAATCAAGAGATTGCGTTCTCCGACAAGATCCAGGAAATGAAAGCGTCGGTGCTGGCGGCGGCCAACTTCCCCGGATTGGACCCACAGTCGCTCACCGTCGATAGCCCGGTACCGTTCAGCCTCAAGCAGTGCTGGTACGACCTCATCGACTTCGAAGTTCGGACCCTCAACGGACCACAGCGAGACCAGCCAGCATTGGAGCAGGCGGGTGACCCCGTGTCTCTGACACCTCCTAAGTACACCCCCGCGGCACTGGGCTCTGCTGGCCCATTCTTGAATGCGCAGGCAAGGGGCATTCGCCGACAGCTAAATCTGATGCGATCTCGGCTGCTTGACCATAGATTCGATTTCATCCTTCATCCCGGCCCGTGGGAGCCTGCGCTGGACGGAACCGTTCAACTCGACCTGGACAAACTCCTGGACGACTGGTTGGGACACGAGAAGCCGGTCACCATCCTTGACCTTTCTGGCGTACCAAGCTCGGTGTTGACAACTCTTGTCGGCTCAATCTTGCGAATCGTCTACGAGGCACTCTATTGGAGCCGCGAGAAAACCGAAGGGGGAATACACCGCCCGCTGCTGGTCGTTATGGAAGAGGCACACCGTTACCTATCCGGCGCTAAGGAGGACGGTCCGGCTGCTGACGTAGTGAGGCGCATCGCCAAGGAGGGGCGCAAGTACGGCATTGGTGCGATGGTGGTTTCACAGCGGCCCGCCGAGGTCGATGAGACCATCCTGTCACAGTGTGGCACCATCTTGGCCTTGCGCCTGTCGAACCCAGAGGACCGCGCTCGCGTGAAGGGTGCACTACCCGACAACCTCGGCGGGCTGGTGGACCTACTGCCGGTATTGAGAACGGGGGAGGCAATCGTCGCCGGAGAGGCCGCCAGACTTCCAGTGCGATGCCGCGTCACGTTGCCCACACCTGAGCAGCGTCCCAAGAGTTCCGACCCAAAGGTCTCCGAGGCCTGGGCCACCAAGCGGATCGCAGAAGGGTATGACCGAGTCGTGGCCTCGTGGCGAGCACAGAGGACGTTCGCAGTCACGCGAGACCTTGGCATCGTGCGAGTTCCAGTCGAAGACACATCAGAATCACATGGAGGTAAACAATGAACCGAGAGCCAGTAACTTCGTCCAACATCGCCGCAATCGGGTACGACGAAGCGTCTCAGACTTTGGAAGTGGAGTTCACGAGCGGCGCCATCTACCAGTATTACAACGTAACGCAGGCGCTCTTCGAGCAATTCATGCAGGCAGGTTCCAAAGGGCAGTTTTTGGCCTATCAAATCAAGAATTCTTACCCGTACTCACGCGTCGGCTGAGAGATCTGTGCATTGATTGACTTGGTGGCATCACTGCATACGCAGAGCGCGCCGATGCTTCCGCTGCACAGGATGCCCCAATCCTCGATCGCATACTGTGTCAACTGTTTGCCAACCTCTACTTCTGACTGACTCAGGAATCCAGGGGTACTCTGACGCTCTTCAATGCCAAAGAAGCCATGCATGAAATCATTTGCCCCCACTGCAAAAAAGCATTCAAGATCGATGAAGCTGGCTACGCTGATATTCAGAAGCAGGTTCGCGACAGCGAGTTCGACAAGCAACGCGAAGAGCTAGAGAAGAAGTTGCACGAGCGGCTACAACTGGCCGAGCAGGAAAAGCGCAACGCCGTCGCGCTGGAACAGGCCAGGATGGCCGGTGAATTGACGAGCAGCGCCGCCAACAAAGATGCCGAAATACAGGATCTCAAAAACCAGCTGGAGGCGGCGGCCTTGGCCAGCCAGTTAGCCGTGACCCAGGCCCTGAGCGGACTGGAAAAGGAGCGTGATGGGTTGCTTAACCAGTTGGCCCAAGCTCAGCACGAGCAGCAAAGCGCCGAATTGCTGGCCGCTGCGCGGCAGCAGGCCGAACTGGAGAAAGCCGCTGCAGCCAAGGATGGGGAAATCCAGAGACTCAGAGCCCAACTGGACGGAGAAGCCATGGCGCGCCAGTTGGCCGTGAACGACGCGGTCAGCGATGCGCAAAAGCAGCGCGATGAGCTGGCGCAGCTGCTGCGCCAGAGCCAGCTTGAGCAAAAAGCCCAGGCCGAGCTGGCGCAGGCCAGGCTGGAGAGCGAGTTGCAAAAAGCCGCCACCAGCAAAGAGCTGGCATTGCAAAACCTGAAATCTCAACTGGATGCGACGTCAGTCAACCACCAATTGGCGATGACTGAGGCCGTGGGCAAGGTGCAGCAAGAGCGCGACACGTTCAAAAACCACCTGGACCGTGCCGCGCTGGAAAAGGAACTGGCCGAAAAGTCGATCAAGGACAAGTATGAAACCCAGCTCAAGGACCGTGACGAAGCTATCGAGCGTTTGCGCGACATGAAGGCCAAGCTCTCCACCAAGATGGTGGGCGAGACACTGGAGCAACATTGCGAGATCGAGTTCAACCGCATTCGTGCCAGCGCTTTTCCGCGCGCTTACTTCGAGAAGGACAACGACGCAAGCAGCGGCAGCAAGGGTGACTTCATTTTCCGTGAGAGCGACGACGCGCAGACCGAGATCGTCTCCATCATGTTCGAGATGAAAAACGAGAACGACCAGACGGCCACCAAGAAAAAGAACGAAGACTTCTTCAAGGAACTGGACAAGGACCGCACGGAAAAAAGCTGTGAATACGCGGTGCTTGTCTCGCTGCTGGAGCCCGATAACGAGCTCTACAACAGCGGCATCGTCGATGTCTCGCACCGCCACCCCAAGATGTACGTAGTGCGGCCGCAGTTCTTCATTCCCATGATCACGCTGCTGCGCAATGCGGCAATGAACTCGCTGCACTACAGATCCGAGCTGGCCCTGGTGAAAGCGCAGAACGTGGATATCACTCGCTTCGAGACCCAGTTGGAAGACTTCAAGACTTCGTTTGGTCGCAACTGGCGTCTTGCGTCCGACGGTTTCGAAGAAGCCGTCAAGCGCATCGACGAAGCCATCAAGGACCTGGAAAAGACCAAAGACGCGCTCTACAAGTCGGCCAACAATCTGCGCCTGGCCAACGACAAGGCCGAAGATCTCACCGTCAAGAAACTGATACGAGGCAACCCCACCATGGCCGCCAAGTTTGCTGAACTAAAGAACGAAGGCCCCGCTGAGTCAAATTGACCTGAAGTTAAAGGCCGGCAGCGACCCAGTTACTGCTGCTCAGGCACAGGACTTTGAATGATTCCATTCAGCCTGAAGTCGATTTGGCAGCGCAACCAAGCCGCACTCTACGTTCTTACATCACGGGTGCCTGGTGTTCGGTTCACGCGCAGCGGCAGCGCTCCCAACCGCAGGATGCTACTTTCCCCGACTGCCTCCTGGTCCACCGCTCGAGCAGAGCACGCAGCTTGCAGTATCGCCAGGTCCTCGTCGTCGAAGCGCGAAGACCCTGCGCCATCGTCCTGGTACCGCGAGATCTGGCCGCCCTTGTCAAACAATGCGGCATACGGGTGCGATCGCGCGGGGTCCGAGAGCATCGGCACCATCTCCTCGTAGATCGCGCTCATGCGTAGCTGTGGGACGGTACCTTTGAGCGAGCGAAATATGTTCATCGCTGCGAGGTCCAGATCCGCCCATAGGAACACCTTCTCCGCAGCCAAAAGCTGGCCCAGCGGCGGCGGTGCGCCGTCGCGCACGATCCGGATTGGACGATCGTGCTGCGGCAGTTGGTCGCTCGCCCACAATTCGCCTCCCAAGTATGACAGCCCGAACCCGAAGGTGCACACGACGGCCACTTCATCAGTCAGGCCACTGCGGATGGCGTTTTCAAAAGCGCGCGGGTTCTCGATCAACAGCGTGGCTACAGGCGCTGACGGCCCTGCGCATAGGATGTACCTCGGCGATGGTGCATGAAGGCGCCTGGGCAGACCCGCAGCTGCGAGCATCTGGCGAGAGAGCCCAGCCAGCACCTTGGAGCTTCCCATCACGTGACGGGCGCTCACGTTGAAGCCAGCATCGTCGGCGGACTCGGCTGATAGGCCTTTAAGTGCTTGAAGTGCGTGGGCCAAGACCTGCATGTCCGTCGCGTTCATATCCGCGACCGCTGGAGCCAGCTGAGCGAGGATCACGGCAACGCCCGACTCCACCCGCGCATCCTCGAGCGCCAGCCTCCACAAGATCTCGTGCGCCGCTGGCTCCACGACCGCTGCTTGCACCGTGATGTACCCCGATGCAGGAAGTTGCTGTCCATCAGGCTGATAGCTCACCAATCCAGCGCGATACAGCTCCCGAAGCGCCTCATTGACGCTCACGCGCGGCAGACCCAGCGCCGTGCACAGCTTTGCGGTGGCAGACGATGTGCGCAATCTGCCGCTCTCACCAGCCATCCGACGCAGCGCGGAAAGCACCTGTGCGCTTTCCTCTTGCAAGAACGCCTCGCTCACGAGGCACCTTCGGGCAGCAGTGGCTGGGTGATTGCGCTGACGAAACCGACCGTGCCGGGCTCCCGGCCGAGTTCGCGGAACGAAACCAGGCCGTCGCCCTCCCGGTTCACGAGCTTCTTGCCCACGTGGTAGACCGGGAACACCGCAAAATCGTTGTTCCAGTTCGGAGAGTGGAGGAACCCGATGATCTGGAAGTTGCCTCCCAAGTCGCGCAACCCGTTCAGGGCTTCCTTGATGATTCGGCGGTCCGACAACGTGCTAAAAATCCCGTCGATCAGGATCACCCGGTTGGCCTTGGCCCGCGATCTGGCTGCCTGCTTGCTGGTCATCTCATGCAGCCCACGCTCGATCTCGTATTCGGCCTGGCGGACGATCCACATGAACTCCAGGGCAATCTTCTGCCCCGTAGAGAGCGTGCCCGAGACGTGGCCCTTGCGACCGCCATGGATACCACCGTTCACGAACTGCACCTCGCTGTTCGTGAAGACGCATTCGATCAGGCGCTCGCGCAGCATGGTTTTGAGCTGAGTGTCGCTGCCTCGGCGCATGCCCCGGGACTGACCATCCTGGTCCCGCAAGGCCCGCTCCACGTCTAACTTCAGCTCGTTGAGGATGTCCTGGACGCCGGCCTTGCCAGTGATCTGCGTCTCGAAGAAGAATCGGCCCTGGGGATACCGTGCCATCACCTTGTTCAGGGTTGCCAGGTTGTCGGTGGCGCTCTGGATCAGGCCCGCCAGCTGCGTGAGGGTGTCCTCTGCAGTCTGGGTTGCGATGGTCATGGCCTGCTTGGCTTCGTCGCGCTCCTTAGACAGGCTCGCCTGCAACTGCGTGAAAAGAACCCCAAGCGCCTCAATCGTGTCCGGAGTCGCCCTGCCGATCTCCTCGACCTCCAGCGCGTTGAAAGCGCTGTCTCGGGATTGGACCGCCTCCAGAGCTGCGCTGCAGAACATGGCGTTCTGATCTCGGTACCGCTCGGCTGCCGCGGTCATCTCGCTTGCGACGGCCTTGTGCTGCTGCAAGGCCTCATGGAGGTCCATCGCCTGCACGGTCTGGGCCAGCGCTTCGACGCTCTCGATGACAGCGCCATAGGATTCCAGCGCTGGATCCGAGAGGGTCTCAAAGACGGCCATTGCCTGCTTGTAGCCGGCATGCGCCTCAGGCACGGCCGCACCCTCCTCCAGATTCGCGGCCTGTGTGGCCGCCGCCTTGGACCGGGCCACTCTGCTGCCCACCTCGAACGCCATGTCGTGTATTACCTTGGAGAGCCGCTGCCAGTTGGGGACTTCTGCACGGGCGATGCGCTCGGCTTTGGCCCGAGCGTCCTCAGCCTTGGACTTTAACTGGTCCGCATCCTGCTCCTTGCGCGCGATTTCTTCCAGCAGTGCCATGTCGCTCTTGCCTTGGTGAGCTCGGAATGCTTCGGCCCTCTCGAATTTCACTGCGAGCGCGGCCGCAATTTTGGCTAGCGTGCCAGAGACTTCCTCACTTGCCGCCGCGAAGTCGCGCATGAACTGCACGTCCTCAGAGCTTTTCGCAAAGTACAGCACCCGCTGGTACAAGGCCCGGACCTGCTCCCCGCCGTCTTCAGCATAGGCCTGCTGTTTCCTGTTCAGCTCTTGCTGCTGCGCATCGAGCCCGGCGAGCACTTCTTGGGCCTCCTCGGCCTTTGCCTCTGCGATCTCGACGGCTTCGCAGGCGTTCTCGTAGGCTGTCCTTGCGGCAGCGAAGGCGGCCTCACCCCCGAGCTTGCAGTGCTCCAGCGCATCGTCGCGCGCTGTCAGGTTCTCGTGAGATGCGCGCTCCTCGGCCGCAGCCTTCTCCTCGGAGGTCTTTCGGACCTCCTCCTCACGCTGGGGTATCAGCGAATCCAGATCGGACAGCCGGGCCAAGCCATTCAGCTTCTTGAACTCCTTCGCCGCGTCAAGGACCGCGCGGGCCTGCGGTGCGATCTGGATCTTGAGCTGGCCCAGCAGCTTCTCCAGCAGCTCCGCATCCTTCTCGCGCTCCTCGCATCGCTCGCCCGCACGGGCGTCCAGGGCGGCCTTGGCCTTGAGCGCCAACTGGTAGGCATCCCCCTCCGGGGCGACTTCCGTCAAACCCAGCTCGATTCGCGCAATGGCGCTTTGGCATGACAACAGCTCGCGCGCCAGGCGATCAAGCTCGGCGCGGGCGAACTCGGGCTCCAACAGGATGCGTACGCGGCGTGAGGTCACCCCGCCGATGAATCCCAGCATACGCACTTGGCCGTTGCTCGCGACCCCCCTGGACAGCGCGCTGGACAGCTCGTCCTTGAGAATCAAGGGCACCCATGCGGCCGCGCCTTCCAGAAGCTGCGCGGCCGCGTTGAGGTCCTCGATGCTCTCGAACACCGGCGCCGACAATATGCCCGACAGGGCGCTCATGGCGTCCAGGCGCTCTGAAGAGGGCATTCCGGCCGAAAGCAGAGCCTGGTGCAAGCGCACGGCCCGGATGGGCGAGCCGGCGAGAATTGCCCAGGCTGCCTCGAAGCTGCCATCCTCGACCGACCGCATCTGCTCGATGGCCTCGCTCTCCTTGCTCAGGCTCTTCTCCAGGCCTCGGTGGGCCTGCAACTCCTCGCGCAGTCTGCTCCGCGTGCTGACGGCCTCTTTTAGCCATGAGTGGGGGGTGGTTTGCGGGAAACGGTCGTTGAACGTTTCGATCGCTTCCTTTTGCGGGAGCAGGGCTGCAAGATCCTGCCGCACCGAAGAAAGCTCTTCCAGAGTCTGCGCGTGCCGCGTGATAGGGTCGTAAGTAAGGGAATCGGTGCCCGCCCCAAAAATTTCCTCGAATGTGGCTGAGTGGGCCTTGAGCCGTCTCAGGTTGTCCTGCTCCTCCGTCAGGCCCCGAAGCGTGAATTGGGCGACGGCGTGGGCCTTGACTGCCTTCGACAAGGCGCCTGCGGGGTCGACTTCCGACGGTTCGACCGTGCCGAAGACCGTCACAAAGCGCTGGACGCCCGGTGCGAGCCGGTTGAACGTCTCGACCATCCTGCTCGCTTCGTCGCGCTTGTCGGCAAGTGGCTGGATGGCCCGCTGCAGCGCGCTGGCCACCTTGCTGGCCTCCCTGATTGCGGGCAGGATACGCCGGCTCTCAGCCTGGATCGTGTCGTACAGTGTCTGCAGCCACACCAACCGGTCTTGGGCCCCTTGCAAGCCCTCCAGCCCGTGGTGATCGAGGACTCCCGTGTACTCGCGCCATACCTGATTCAATTCCCCGCGCCGGATGTTGCGCTGTGCGGCTTTGGCCTGCAGGTCATCGAATTGCTCGGACAGCCAGGTTTTGGCGAGCATCGGCTCCGTACGCAGGTCTTCGGGTAGCAGTGCGCCCAGCCCGACGAAATCGTCCCAGGCTCCCTGGTTCTCCGCACGATCCTTGACCTGCAGCCGCAGCTTGTTGACGTCGGACGCGAGCTGCGCCTGGGACGCCTCCCACGACTGCGCAGACTCCAGTAGGCCGTGTTTCTTGCCTTCCAGGGCTCGCACCTGGCGGGAACCGGGGTTCGTGTCGATCTGGCCTTCCGCGATGATGAAGGCGTGCAGGAGCACCTCCTTTAATCCCGTCGTTTTCGCGCCGGAAATGTTAGCCAGCAGGTCGGGCAACTTGACTGCGGCTTCCTTCGTATACCCCTTCCGATAGTGTCCGCCCTTGACGCTGCCGCTATTCAGAGTTTCGAAATCACAAGCAAAATCAATGACTTGCGATTTCGCTGAAAACGACATGATTTGCTTGCGGTCAGCCACTTGCGAGATCACACGGACCTCGACGCCGCTCAGGTCGCTCAGGGCCTTGTCCAGCAGCACGATCCCCTCGTCAGGCAGGATGACCATGCCCTTAAGGGCCGTCAGGATCCGAGGGTCTTGTTCTCCCAGCCTGGGAAGGCTCCTGGGCAGACCCGGCAGCGCGTAGCGGCTTCCTTGGACCCCGAAGTAGCGCAGGAACGCGACATCACTCCGCAGCTTGCGCAGCAGACCATCGCACTCCTGCTGCAATTGACGGGCTTTCCTCCCCGCTGCAAGGATGGGCTCCAGCTTGGCAATCCCCTCTTCGCGTACCACCAGGCGCTTGTTCTTGGCCGCGATCTCCTTATCGGCCCGCACAATCTGCGTGAGGCTCTTGAGGAGGGTATCCTCCACTGCCGACTCATCCTCCTCGGCGAAGCTGCTGAGCAGGTTGCTCAGTAGGTCGGGCGCCACGACGGCGCGGAAGAACGCGCTGTCGTGAGACTCGCCGCCCCTGGGCTTGAAATCGAAGAAGCTGGCGTTCTGGTCGTCTGAGCCCTTGAGCTGGTACACCACGTTGCGCCGGATCACCTCCACCGCGCGACGATCGTTCTCGACGGCGACCACCGGCGCGGCGCCCGTGCCGGCCGCCTCCAGGGCCACGGCACCGGACCCGGCGTACAGGTCGAGGAACGACAACCCGGCCAGCATTTCGGACGGCT
>CAZEPA010000065.1:0-12258 GCA_964513955.1 uncultured Anaerolineae bacterium
GTTCGAGAGTTGGACGCAGATGCACGCAGAAGAACGCAGATTGAACTAATCTGCGTGCCCAGCCAGCGTTCATCTGCGTCCTGTTTATTCTTCTGCACGCTAACGCGCCTGACGCTTGAAACCCGGTTTCTTCAAGAAGCCGGGGTTCTTTGGTGTTTAGCCTGGGTTGACGACGCGACCGCAAAAGAGGATGCTCTGGGTCGCGTTGTCCATGATGAGAAACACAAATGGACGATCGGCGCGGAAGACAGGCGGCGGCGCTGGAACTGAACGGACATTTATCACGGCTGCCGAGGCAGCAGCCGCTTCGGTGCCCTCCTCGTTCACCTCGACCCTGGCCTCTTGCACCACGGCGGTCAGATAGAGCCACTGCGGCTTTGCATCCATGCCGGAAAAATCGGCTAAATCCATGTCAAACGCATCGGGCATGCCCAACGCTTTCAAGGTCTCGTCCAACCGCAGCGTACAGGCGATTTTGAAGCGCGGCAAGAACACCTGAACCTGCTGTTCGGTCAGGGCGCCGGCCCAGCGTTCGACATGGCGCAAGGTGAAGGCGGCCTCAAAAGCGGCCAGGCCCATTTCTTTGGATGGCAAGAACACGAGCATGGAGACGGCGTCGCCCGCGTAGGGCAGGCACAGCGTTTGAACGTCATCCATGTCTGCATACCGGAACCGGCCTGTTTGCTGCATGAGCGGCGCGATGATGCTGTCGCTGGCCGTCAGCCAGAAAGGCGCCTCCTTCGTCCAGCGCCGGTCAAACTGACTGGCCCAATCGCCTTTGAAATAAATGGCATTGACCAGGACGAGGCGCGTCAATTCATCGAGAATGCCAGGCTGCAGCAGCTCCGTAATTTTGCCGGCGGTGTGCGTCTCGGCCCAGGCGTTGATCGCCAGGCGCGCGGATTCGGCCGCATGGACAAAGTCCACGGGCGTGATCGGCGCGGCGTAGAACTTTTGCAGAAGCGCGAGGAAGTCTGGCAGGAACGGATAGCCGATTTGCGGCCAGAGGGAGTTCGCCAGCGTCAACTGTACCTGACCGGACTCCTGGGCTGCGGCCAGGCTGGCCTGCAGTTGGGCAAAGGCGGCGTGAAGCGCTGCGTCGTCCAGGTCGAAGTGCAAAACCCGGGCCATCTGCCTGGCGGTGTTTTCACGTGCGCCGGCATAGGTCATCGCCAGCGCGGCCGACAGAGAGAATGGGGAGAAGAAAAGGTTGCCATCGGCCCGGCTGAGCTGCCGATACACGTCAACGGCAAACTCCGTATTGCCATCAACAAGCCGAATCAGGGTCGCTTCGTCGAGTTGCATGGTTGAACCTTTCTTTGAACGCTGAACGCCGAATGATGAGTATCCTCAATCTTGAATCTTGAATCTTGAATCTTAAATCTTAAATCTTGAATCTTGAATCTTGAATCTATCTTCACCATTCAGCGTTCAGCATTCATCGTTCCGAATTCCCAGTCGGCCTAGTGCCTCTGGCGGAACGCCTTGTAGCCGGGGTAGACGGCGTCGTCGCCCAGTTGCTCTTCGATGCGCAGCAGTTGATTGTACTTCGCCACACGATCCGACCGGGCGGGCGCGCCGGTCTTGATCTGCCCGGTGTTGAGGCCAACGACCAGATCGGCAATCGTTGAATCTTCGGTTTCGCCGGAGCGGTGCGAGGTGATGACAGCCCAGCCCGCGCGATGGCTCATGTCCACGGCGGCAATGGATTCGGTCAGAGAGCCAATTTGGTTGACCTTGCACAGCAGTGCGTTGCAGGCGTTTTCGGCGATCGCGCGCTCAATGCGTACCACGTTCGTCACCAGCAGGTCGTCGCCCACGAGCTGCACCTTGTGGCCCAGTTTGGAATTCAACAGCTTCCAGCCGTCCCAGTCATCCTCCGCCAGGCCGTCTTCCAGCGAAATGATCGGGTACTTGTTCATCCACTCCACGTAGAAAGCTACCATTTCCTCGCTAGTCAGCTCACGGCCTTCCTTGGCCAGGACATAGACTTTGCGCTCTGCGTCGTAGATTTCGCTTGACGCTGGATCCAGGGCAATCCAGATATCCACACCCGGTTTGTAGCCGGCCACCTCGATGGCCTGTAAGATCACTTCGATGGCTTCGGCGTTAGAGCCGAGCGACGGGGCAAAGCCGCCCTCATCGCCTACGTTCGTGCCAAAGCCCTTCTTGGTCAGCACCTTCTTGAGCGCCGCGTACGTCTCCGCGCCCCAACGCAGGGCCTCGCGGAAGGTCGGCGCGCCCACAGGCATCACCATGAACTCCTGAAAATCGGTGGAGTTGACGGCATGTTTGCCGCCGTTGAGGATGTTCATCATCGGCACGGGCAGCGTGCGCGCGCTGACGCCGCCCAGGTAGCGGTAGAGCGGCAGACCGACGGCGGCCGCCGCGGCCTTGGCCACGGCCAGGGAGACGCCCAGGATGGCATTCGCGCCCAGGTTACTCTTGGTCGGTGTACCGTCCAGGCCGATCAGGAAGTTGTCAATACCCACCTGGTCGAGCGCATCCCAACCTAGCAGTTGTTCGGCGATCTTCTCATTGACGTTCTCAACGGCCTTCAACACGCCCTTGCCGCCGTAGCGCGCTTTGTCGCCATCGCGCAACTCCAGCGCCTCGTGCACACCGGTCGACGCGCCCGATGGCACCGCGGCCATACCGGTGTAGCCATCGGTCAGCACCACTTCAACCTCAATGGTTGGGCTACCGCGCGAATCGAGGATCTCACGGGCGGTAATATCTTCGATAATGGTCATAAATGGACTCCTTGTTTCGATGCAGTTAGATGCAGGCGATTGGTCGCAAGCGATTTCATGATACCGCCAATAAAACAAAAAGGCAAGACTTGTGGGTGGAAACCGGAGATCGTATCCGATCGCTCCCCTCGCCATTTTGGACTCGTGATCTTGCCGTCTGCCGCCCTCACTGTTCCCTTTGCACTTTGTACTTTGTATTCTGTACTTTCTTTCCCCTCTTGCGAAATCGTTGTATAATCCCTGCACTTTCCCCGCCGGTTCATCATTCAGGGTTCATCGTTCGTCATTGTTCCAACCATGCCAACGTATCTCCAATTTGATCTGCTGATTGACCGCAGCGCCGCAGGCTATCGGGCGCGTGTACTCAACTCACCCATGGGCCAGGCAGAAACGACCTTTGGTCTGCCTCCGCTGGCGACGTTGAACGAGACCAACCCTCGCGCCCTGGGCCAACGTTTATTCGAAGCGGTGTTTGCCGATCACGTGGGTGTTTCCTATCGGCGCAGCCTGGATGAGGCGCGGCGGCAGAATGCCGGGCTGCGCGTGCGTCTGCGCCTGGCTGACGTTCTCGATTTGGACGCCTGGCCCTGGGAGTCGCTGTTCGACTCGCAGCAGAACCGTTTCCTGTGCCTGTCTCCCGAAACACCGGTGGTGCGTTTCCTGGAACTGCCGGCGCCCGAAAGCCGCTCGCTGGTCAAGCCGCCGCTGCGTCTGCTCGTCGTCATCGCCAATCCGAGCGACACACCGACCCTGGATGTGGAGCAGGAATGGGCGCGGTTGACCGCGGCCGTGGAAATGTCAGAGGCGCGCGGGCTGCTGCAGGTGGAGCGGTTGGACCGGGCGACCTTGATGGCCCTGCAACAGCGTCTACGCCAGCAGGATGTGCATCTTTTGCACTTCATCGGTCACGGCGCGTTCGATCCAACGACGCAGGAGGGGCTGCTGCTGTTCGAAGATGAATCGCGCCACAGCCGGACGGTCAGCGGCCAAACGTTGGGCACGCTGTTGGGCGGCCATCCGCCCGCGCTCGTCTTCCTGAACGCCTGCGAGGGCGCGCGCACCAGCACCGGCAACGCCTTTGCGGGCGTTGCGCAGGGACTGATTCAACAGGGCATCCCCGCGGTCGTCGCCATGCAGACGGTGGTCAGCGACTCAGCCGCGATGGCCTTGAGCCAGGAATTCTACGGCGCGCTGGCCGACGGTTATGCCGTGGATAGCGCGCTGGTAGAGGCGCGCAAGGCCGTGTTCGCCGCGGGCAATGAGGTGGAATGGGCCGTGCCGGTGCTGTTCATGCGTGCGCCGGATGGGCGTCTCTTCGACTTGCAGCCGCTTAGTCAGGCGGAACGCCAGCAAAATCAGATCGCCACCTTGCTGCGCCAGGCTGCGGGCGCGCAGGCTGGCGAGGATTGGCCCACGGCGGTGCGCAAACTGCAAGCGATCCTGCAGCTCGATCTCAACCAGGCCGAAGCGGCCAATCGTCTGCGCGAGGTGCAGAAACAACAGGAATTGGCCGCGGCCTTTGCCAACGGGCAGGAGCACTACAATGCCGGGCGTTGGCGCCCGGCGCTCGACTATTTCCTGCGCGTGCAGGACCTAGGCGGGAACTACAAAGGCGTCTTCGGCCTGATTGCTACGGCCAAGAAGCATATTGTGGAGACCGAGTCAGCGTCGCCAGGCGCCGTACCGGCCCCGCGCCGACCCTCAGCGGTTGATCAGATGTACGGACCGATCATGAAAGCTCTCACGGCTGGGCGTCTGGTGCCGGTCCTGGGGCCAGGCGTGAACCTGTGCAGCCGGCCGCCGGGCGTTGGCTGGCAGACCGGACAATATCTGCCAGACACCAAAGAGCTGGCGGCCTATCTGGCGGCCGCCTTCGACTATCCGCTGGCCGACACCGATAACCTGGCTAGAGTATCGCAGTATATTTCGGTCATGCGTGACGTCGGGCCTCTGTATGACGAGCTGCGTCCTATCTTTGATGCTGACTATCCACCGACGCCAGCCCACCAGGTGCTGGCCGCGCTGCCGGCCGCGCTGCGCAGGCAGGGATATGCTAATCCCTGCCAACTCGTGATTACCCTCAACTACGACGATGTCTTAGAGCGCACCCTGCAGGCCGCAGGTGAGCCTTACGATGTGTTGACCTACCTCGCCGAAGGTGAGCACCGCGGCAGCTTTGTGCACGACCCTCATGGTGACGTTGAAAGCATTCTGATTGACCGGCCCAACGAGTACCTCGACCTCCCGGTTGACCAAACGGCCGCGCGGCGCATGCTTATTCTGAAAATTCACGGCGCGATTGATCGCAGAAACAGCGATGCGGATAACTACGTCATCACGGAGGACCACTTCATCAACTTCGCGCCGCACATGGATGTGGCCTCGATTGCCCCGGCGCCGCTGCTGGCGTTCCTCAAGCGCAGCTACTTTCTCTTTCTTGGCTACGATCTGAGCGCCTGGAACCTGCGCACCGTACTCCAGCGTGTGTTTGCGCCGCGGCGCGGCTACGCCTGGGCCGTGGAGCCGGCGCCTTCAGCCATGAGCCAAAAGTTCTGGAATCGTCAAAACGTGGATATTCTCGATGTAACCCTGGAGCAGTTTGTGGCTGGCTTGAGCGAGCGGATGCAGAACCTCCCCGCGGCCGGGGGCCGTCCATGAGCGACCAACACGCGCCGTTCGCGCCGTACAAAGGGTTGATCCCGTATGGCGAAGAGGACGCCAACTTCTTCTTTGGTCGGCAGCGCGAGCGCGACATGATCGAAGCCAACCTGATTGCTTCGCGTCTGACGCTGCTGTACGGCGCCAGCGGCGTCGGCAAGAGTTCGGTGCTGCGCGCGGGCGTCGTGCATCACCTGCGCCATCTCGCGATCCAGAACCAGGTTGACGGCGGCAACCCTGAATTCGTTGTAGTCATCGTCAATGCCTGGCGTGATGATCCGCTGGGCGGCCTGCTCAACAGCATTTATACGACCCTGCAGGCCGACTTGGGGCCGCTGCACCCGGCGGTCGCGTCGCTGCCGCCGCCTTCCGCGGCGGCATTCGTGCCTACGCTGCAGGCCTGGACCACGGCGCTCGACTGCGATCTCCTGTTGATCCTGGATCAGTTCGAGGAATACCTCTTCTACCATGCCACCGAGGATGGCCTGGGCACCTTGGCGATGGAATTTCCGCGTGCAGTCAACACGGCCAACCTGCGCGTCAACTTCTTGATTGCCATTCGTGAAGATGCCCTGGCGCGGCTTGACCGCTTCAAGGGCCGCATCCCGCGCCTGTTCGAGAACTACCTGCGCATTCAGCACCTGGATGTGGAGGCTGCGCGCGAAGCCATTGAGCAGCCGCTGGCGGCTTACAATCGTGAGGCCAAGCCCGCGCAGCCGATCAGCATCGAACCAGAGCTGGTGGCGGAAGTGCTGGCGCAGGTGCAGACCAACCAGGTGTTTGTGGGAGAGTCAGGCCGCGGCACCGTGGCCGGCGGCGGCCCGGCACGCGTGGAGACGCCGTATCTGCAATTGGTGATGAGCCGCTTGTGGGCCGAAGAACTGCATGCTGGCGCGTCGGTCTTACGCCTGGAGACCTTGCAGCGGCTGGGCGGCGCCGAGCGCATTGTGCGCACCCACCTCGACACGGTCATCGCCACACTGGCGCCTGAGGAGCAGGAGATGGCCTCGCGCATCTTCCATCATTTGGTGACTCCGTCCGGCACAAAGATTGCGCATACCGTGCCTGACCTGGCCGAGTACAGCGGTTTAGCGGCGAGCCAGCTCGAGCCGGTGTTGGAGAAGTTATCGGGCGCGGACATGCGCATTCTGCGGCCGGTGGCGCCGCCGCCGGATCAACCGACGCGCCTGCGCTACGAGATCTTTCACGATGTCCTGGCCGCGCCCATCCTGGACTGGCGCGTGCGCTTTGTGTATGCGCAGGAGCAGATCGCAACCGAGGCGCGCCTGGCCAGCGAACGGGCGGCAGCCGAAGCACGCTTGCAGCAACAGCAGGCCGAGGCGGCTGCACGCCTGGCCCAGGAGCGCCGTCGCGTCCAAAGCCTACGCCAGACCGCACTCGGTTTGGCCGCCCTGCTCATCCTGATGGTCGGCCTGGCGCTCTATGCGCGCCAGCAGTATGTGAAGGCGAACGAAGCCACCAACGCGGCGTATAACGCGGCCGCGCGCAGCATGGCGGTCAACGCAAACCTGCAGCTGCAGAGCGACCCTGAGCTGAGCGTCCTGCTGGCACGGAACGCGGCGTGGACCGATAACCACAGCGTGCAAGTCGAGGATGCCCTGCGCCAGGCGCTGATCGCCTCTTCGATTCGCGCCGTCTTGACGGGCCATGCCGAAGGCCTATCAGACGCCGTCTTTTCGCCTGATGGCCAGTGGTTGGCCACTGCGGACACAGGCGGGCTCATTGGAATTTGGGATGCCGCGACGTATCGTAACATGGCCTGGCTGCGCGATCATCCACAGCATGTGTTCGAGCTGGCCTTCAGCCCGGATAGCCGCTTGCTGGCCAGCGGCGGTACGGGGGCCGTGGTGCGGATTTGGGACGTGCCCAGCGGCGCCTTGCGCGTCGAGATCCCCAACTTGGGTGGCGAAATCTACGATGTCAGTTTCAGCCCAGATGGCAAGCTCCTTGCCATCGCCGGCGGCGGCCACACGGGTTATGTGTGGGATGTTCAGGCCGGCGTGATGACTTTGTTTCTGGAAGGGCATCGAAACGGGCTGACTCGAGTGGCATTCTCTCCCGATGGTGCGCTCATTGCAACAGCCAGTGCAGACAGCACGGCGCGCCTGTGGGAGACGGCCACGGGCCGGACGCTTGCGGTTCTGGCGGGCCATACGGCCGAAGTTTTGACGATCTCGTTTGACGCCAGCGGCCAGTGGCTGGCCACGGGCAGCGCTGATAATACTGCACGTGTGTGGAGGGCGCCAAGCGGCGAATCCTATCAGGTGTTTCGCGGTCATACCGACCGCGTCAATGGCGTCCAACTCAGCGCGGATGGTCGTCGGCTCTACACCGGGTCGGCCGACGGACGCGCGATCGTGTGGGATGTGGCCAGCGGGCAGGCGCAGGCTGAGCTGCGTCACACGGATCGGGTGACCGATTTGAGGCTAAGCCCAGATGAGCGGTTGCTGCTGACCACGAGCGCGGATCACACGGCCGCCCTCTGGAATACGGCCACCTGGCAACGCTTATCCGCGCTGCGCGGTCATGGGGATGCGATCAACCGCGGCGCCTTCGATCCGAGCGGCGCCAGGGTTGTCACGGCGGGTCAGGACCAAACCGCGCGCGTCTGGACGGCCAACACGGGCCAGTCGCTGCAGGAATTGCGCGAAATGACCGGTACGCAGTCGGTGTGGAGCGTGGCTTTCAGTCCCGATGGCACGCGGCTCATCACCGCCAACGACAACGGCACGGTTGGCCTGTGGGATCCGTTGGGCGGCCGTCGGTTGGCAACCCTGCGCGGCCACGAAGGCGCCGTCTACCAGGCGCGTTTTGGCCCCGCCGGCAAGTCCTTCTTCAGCGTCGGCCTGGACGGCACGGTGCGCGTGTGGGCGGCCGACGGCGGGGGGGCGTCGGTTGTCTGGCGCGGCCACAGCGATGCCATCAACAGCATTGCGTTTGGCAAAGAAGGCCAACTGGCCCTGACCGCGAGTAATGACCAAACCGCTGTGGTCTGGGATGTCGCCAGCGGCCAGGCCATCACCACCCTGCGCGGTCATCGCGGCGTGGTGCTGAACGGCCATTTCAACCACGACAGCAGTCGTGCTGTGACCGCCAGTGCAGATCATACCGCGATCGTGTGGGATGTCAGCGACTGGACCCCAGTGACTACCCTGACCGGGCATGAAGGACTGATCTATGATGCCATCTTCAGCCCCGTTAATGATCGCATTGCGACGGCCAGCGCCGATGGCAGTGCACGGCTGTGGGATGGCAACACAGGGGAGCCGGTGACCAATCCGCTGGTGCATGGAGAGGCGGTGACGCATGTGATTTTCACGGCCGATGGACGCTACCTCTTGACTGCAAGCCAGGATCATACGGCCGCCCTGTGGGAAACAGCAAGCGGCCGGCGCGTGTTCAGCCTCATCGGACAACAGGCGCCGGTGACGGCAGTCGCGCTTAGCCCCGATGGGCGCTTTGCCATTACTGGCGGCGATACGGGCGACCCCACCGTGCGTCTGTGGGACCTGCGCACAGGGCAGATGCTGCTGACCTTCTGGGGTCACAACGCGGGGGTGCGCGGCCTCGACTTCAGCGCTGATGGGCGTCACTTTGCCAGCGCCGGCGCTGACGGAACCGTGCAGGTTTATGACTGCGATGTGTGCGGCTCGGTGGAAGCTCTCCTGGCTCTGGTGCCCAGTCGCGTAACCCGCGAGCTGACCGATGAAGAGCAGCACAAATTCCTGTATAGCCTGCCCGATCGGTAAACGGCCGCCAGCCAGCCGCGGGCCAAAGCCTCTGGCTTCGAGGTGAAAGGCCCTGCGAGCGGCTGGACTGGCGCGCGGCGCGAAGCTCGTCGAAGGGAACGGCGCGCTGCCGTGCCGATTTCCCCTTTTCGAGGAAAACCTATGGTCATCAAAAGATCGCTGGTGGCGCGTTTTCTATTATGCCTGCTTGTTATCCTACCGCCAACGAGTGTGTGGAATCCCGCCGCGGCCGCAGTATCGGCCCGCGGCTCTTTCGCGCCCGCCGCTGAGAAGTCATCTGTCTTCTTACTGCTGCGCGAACAGGCAGATTTGACAGACGCGGCGTTGATCGAGGATTGGACGGCGCGCGGGCGGGCCGTTTATGCGGCGCTAAACGGGGCGGCAGCGCGTACGCAGCCGGCTGTGCTGGCGAAGCTGGCGCCCTGGAAGGCGGCCGGGCGCGTGGAAGCGGTGCAGCCGCTGTGGATTGTGAACGCCATCGCCGTGCAGGCTGACGCCGAGGCGATCAAGGCGCTGGCTGAGCTGCCTGAGGTGGCGCGCATCGTGCCGAACCGCAAGCTCGAACCGCCGAGCGTGGAGATCACAGCGGCCGCTACGTCCGCGCCCGAGGCCATCGAGTGGGGCATTAGCAAGATTCGTGCGCCGGAAGTGTGGGCGACTTACGGCATCACCGGCACGGGCGCGGTGGCGGCCAACGTGGATACCGGCGTAGATTTCACGCATCCGGCGTTGATCCGCCAGTATCGCGGCAACCTGGGCAACGGAATTTTCGATCATAACTTCAACTGGTACGATCCCACGGGTGCGCATCCGGCGCCGGTGGCCGTGGAAGGCAGCCACGGCACGCACGTGATGGGCACGGAAGTGGGTTGGGACGGCGGCGCCAATCAAATTGGCGTTGCGCCAGGCGCGCGCTGGATGGCGGCCTACGGCTGCTGTCCCGACAACCTCACGCTCCTGCTGGCGCAGCAGTTCATGCTGGCGCCGACCGACCTGGCCGGCAATCACCCTAACCCCGACTTGCGACCGCACGTGCTCAACCAATCGTGGGGCGGGCCTGGCGGGAGCGAGATTTTCCAATCCGCGCTGGCCGCGCTGCGCGCCAGCGGCATTTTCTCCAGCATTTCGGCCGGCAACATGGGCGCGGCCTGCGGCACGCTCGGCTCGCCGGGTGACAATCCCCTGGTCTTCAGCGTTGGTTCCACCGACAGCGCCGATAATATCGCGGGTTCATCGTCGCGTGGCCCCAACCCGTTCAGCGGCGGGATTGGGCCAGAGTTGGCCGCGCCGGGCGTGTTGGTGCGCTCGAGCATTGCCGGCGGCGGCTATCAAAACTACAGCGGCACCTCGATGGCGGCGCCGCATGTGGCGGGCGCGGTGGCGTTATTGATCTCGCTGGAGCCAAAGCTGGCCGGCCAGGTCGAGCAGATTGAGGAGCTGCTGCGCCAGACCGCCGCGCCCCGAACCAGCAGCCAGGCTTGCGGCGGCGTTTCCGGCAGCGCCGTGCCCAACAACGTCTACGGCTGGGGCCGGCTCGATGTCAAAGCCGCCGCTGATCTCGTTTGGCAAGCCGGCTATCTGGCCGGCCAGGCGACGAGCGCAGGCGCGCCGTTGCCTGGCGCAGTGGTGACTTTCAGCCGTCTCGGCAAGCGCCTCTCCACCACAACCAACGCGGAAGGCCGCTTTCGGGTGGTGGCCGGCGCTGGCAGCTGGACCGTAGAAGCCGCGGCTTTCGGCTACGCCGCGGTGACGCATGCCAACGTGGTTGTGAGTCAAGATCAGACGACGCGCCTGGATATGAGCCTGGCGCCGCGCTCATCCGTCCTCGTGCACGGCCGCGTCACGGATCGCGCCGCGGGCGCAGGTGTGCCCGCGGTTGTCATGCAGGCCAACCAGGGCGCGGCCCCGCCTGTTTTTGCCGACGCCAGCGGCCTGTACACGTTGACGACGCCGCTCGGCCCTGACGGCGCGCCTGTCACGATTGACATCGTCGCGCAACACCCCGGCTTCCAATCGCTCACCCAGACGGCGACCATCAGCGGCGCCGCGACGCTCGATTTCAGCCTGAGCAGCCGCCCCAACTACACCTGCCTGGATAATCGGCAGCCCGGCGGCCCGCTGTTCAACTGGCTTGACGCCAGCGACGGCATCACCTATCGCCTGGGCGACGATGCCAGCACCGCCTTTCTGCCCCTGGCGCAGCCGTTCACCTACTTTGGCGTGCCCTATACTACCGTCACGGTCAATTCCAACGGCTACATCTATTTCACGAACGCCTGGTGGTCACGCGTGCAGATGATGATTCCCTTTGAAGGCCCGCCAAATGCTGCGCTCAGCGCGCTGAGTGAAGACCTCAACCCAGGGCAGGGCACGCAGGGACTGGTCTATGTCAAGTCCACGGCTGATAAGTTCATCGCGCAATGGCAGGCGGTTGAGCATTGGGCCAGCGGCAATCCCGAAACCTTTCAGATTATTCTGGATCTGCCGACCGGCGCCATTACCTACCAGTATCAGACGCTCAGTTGGCCCGATTTTACGACCGTTGGCCTGGAGGATCCGACCGGCAGCGTGGGCCAGCTCTACTCTTACGCCAATTCGGCTGGCCTGCAAGCCGGTCGAGCCGTGCGCTTTACCCCAACCAGCGGCGTCGGCGCGACCTGGGGCTGCGACCACGCCTTTACCTTGACCGCGTCCCCGATCGTGGCGGCCAACACGGCGACCTATCATTTGCACTGGAATGAGATTGGTTTTGGCGCCGCGCCATCGGCCGTGCTGACGGCCACCGTGCCGCTGGGCAGCGTCTTCGTGGCTGCGTCAGGCGGCGTCCTGCCGCAGAACGGGGTGTTGACCTGGAACCTCGGCAATCTGCGGCCGCAGGCCAGCGGCCAAGCCTGGTTCACGGTGCGTCCCAACGGCGCCAACGCCGCGACCACGGCGCGGTTAAGCGACGTCAGTGGTCAGCAGCGCGGCGCCAACGCCGCGGCCAGCGCCCCCTGCATGGTCTGGCTGCCGCTGCTGCGTCGTTGACGCTTGGAAAGCAGATTAGACGGGCAGCCAGATGCGGACGGTAGTGCCCT
>CAZEPA010000066.1:0-6307 GCA_964513955.1 uncultured Anaerolineae bacterium
TCAGCCTGCTCGATGTGCTGGTGGTCAAATTCCTGCTCACCTTCAGCCAGGCGCCGATGCGCTTTTTTGGCGGATTGGGCCTGGCGGCGCTGGGATTGAGCGCCATCACCGCCATTTACCTGTTCCTGCTCTACGTTCTGACCCAAACGCAGCAGCGTCCGATCTTCTGGGCGGCTGGCGGGCTGGCATTGGCGGGCTTGCTGCTCATCCTTGTCGGCTTCATTGCCGAGTTGATCGTCAGCCAGGGCGAACAGATCAAAGAGATGGAATGGCGGCTCGACGCGTTCATGGCCGAAGCCGGCTACGGACAGAAATCCGGTTTCTTGGCGAAACCTGGTTTCTCCACCGATGAAGCGGCCGCCCCCGCCAATCCGGGTCCCCCACCGTCATGAAAATTGGCGTTCTAACCCACAACTTTCCCCGCTTCCCGGGCGACTTCAGCGGCTCGTTCGTGGAGGCTCTCTGCCGTGAGCTGGTGCGTCAGGGCGCCGACGTCACGGTGGTGGCGCCGTTCGATCCTGCGTATCGCCGCACACCGGCTGATCTGGCCGGCGTCCAGCTGCACACCTATCGTTATGTCTGGCCCGACGCCGCGCACCGCTTGGGCTATATGCGCACGATGCGCGCCGACCTGGCGATCAAGGGTGAAGCCTACAGCCTGGGCGCGCTGCTCTTCACGGCGGGCAAGGCCGCGGTGGAGCGCTGGATCGCGCACGCGCGGCCGGACGTGCTCCACGCGCATTGGGTGCTGCCCAACGGCTACCTGGCTGCGGGCGCGGCTGGTCGGCGCCACATTCCGCTCGTCGTCTCCATCCCTGGCTCGGATGCCCTGGTGGCCGGACAAAATCCGTTGTTCCGGCGCATGGCGCGCCAGGCCTTCGCCACGGCCGGCTTGATCACCGCCAACAGCGCAGATCTGCGTGAAGTGGCGGTGCGCGACCTGGGCGCGGACCCGGCCAAATTCGAGCTGATCATCTACGGCGTTGACCCACAGGCGCTGCATCCCGACCCAGCGGCTGGCGCGGCCTTGCGGCAGCGTCTGGGGCTGGCCGCCGACAGTTTCGTGCTGTTGGGCGTTGGGCGCATGGTGCCCAAGAAAGGCTTCGATTCCATCATCCAGGCGATGCCGCTGTTGAGCGGCGCGGCCGCGGCCCGGCGCGTAGACCTAGTGCTGGTTGGAGACGGGGACATGCGCGCGGCGTGGGAAGCACTGGCGCGTGCGCTGGGCGTTGAGGCTAACGTCCATTTTGTGGGCAATGTGCCCTACGATCAGATGGGCGCGTATTACAATTTGGCCGATGTCTTCGTCATGCCGTCGGTGACGCGGCCAGTGGACGGGCTGAATGTCTGCGTGCTCGACGCTATGGCCTGCGCCAAGCCCATCGTCGCCACCACCGTGGCTGGCAATCCGCTGGTCGTGACCGACGGCGACAACGGCTTCCTGGTGCACGAGCGCTCGCCTGGCAGTCTGGCTGCGGCCATTACGCGTTTGATCGAAGAGCCGACCCTGCGCCTGGCCCAGGGCGTCCGCAGCCGCCAGCGCATCGAACAAGAGTTTGCCTGGGAACATCTGGCCCGCCGCTACCTGAGCCACTTTGAGCGGTTGAGGGGCAGTAGCACGCGCCGTCGGCTCAGTTAGGTTGAGCCCGAGGCCGCTGCAGATTCAAGGCCACCCCGGCCGCGAACACGAGACCAATGACGAGCAGGAATGGCAGGGGGAGCATCTCGTGGCTGACCACCAGCCATACCACCAGCGCAGCAACCCCCAGAAGCCGCCAACCGGATCGCGTCTTGCTTGGCGTCATCTCATCCTGGCGCGCCGTGACTCGGTCCATGATTCCCAGGAAAAGACAGAACAGCACGACCGCGATGCCGAGCAGCAGCCGATATTTATCCTCCAGCGGTTCGCCGCTCGGGTGCAGCAGGATCTTCTTGACCGCCACACCAAACGTCGTGAGCGAGAGCGTGAGGGGCAGGTGAGAGTAGATCCAGACGTAGGTTCCAAGGCCGCGATGCTGCACCCGCGCCCCGCCGACATCGTCGAAATAGAGCCACCACAGGGACGCAGCCAGCCCTACAGCGACTAATCCCATCAGCACAAGATCAATCGTCAAGTGCGTGCCGGCTAACCCATCAATGACCTTGACGAAAGATTCACCGAGGACGATGAGGGTGAAGACGCCGTAGCGTTCCGCCACGTGCTCCACATCCGGTGGAAAGCGCGCCTGCCAGCGTCGCATCGCAGGTGAAAGGGGAGTGGCAAACTCGACGATCAGACCGGCTGCCCAAAGACCATAGCGAGCGGGGGCGGGAACAAATGCCGACGCCAACCACAGCGCCGCACCGAGACTGAAACCGAGGGCATAACCGGCTGCCAGGGGACGTGCGGTTGGCACCGCCAGCGAGGCGCGCACATAAAGCATGACCAGAATAAGGCGGGCAATGACATAGGCAAAAACGAATTGTTGATAGAGGTCGCCGAACACGCCATCAATACTCAGGGCCAATGCTGCGATACTGGCCATTTGGGCGAACAGCAGCAGGCGATGCCATACGTCATCCACCACGAAGCGGGTCACGAAAAAGGTGATGCCGGTCCACGCCCACCAGATCGGAATGAACAGGGCGGCAAACTTGACGAACCCTAAGAGCGAAACATCCTTACTGAGTAGATTACCGAGCTGGATGGCCGTTGCAACGTACACGAGATCATAGAACAACTCGATCCAGGTTACCTTACGTTCCTCGTGATGCTGCGTGTGGCCCGGAATGTTGTAAAACCAGTCGCGATTAAGCATCGTCTTTTCATCTCCGGTGACCACTGCCCATCGGCAGCGGGTATTTTGTAGGGATGAAGGTATGGCGTTTCAAGGCCTGCGCATCTGTAGAATTGCTTCCCTTTGGCGACTCACTTCGGCCATAACTCAAGGATTAACGCCTACTCGGCTTGATCCACCAACAAACGCCGCAGGACCTTGCCCACAAAACTCTTAGGCAGGTCTTGGCGAAACTCGATCCAGGCCGGCACCATGGCTTCCTCCATGCGCGCGCGGCAGTACGCGATGACCTCCTCGACCGACGCGGTCTCCCCTTCGCGCAGGACGATGAACGCCTTTGGTGTGCGCCCAATCGGCACCACCGCGGCCTCCTTGATTTTCGGATGCTCGTAGAGCACCTCTTCAATCTCTCGCGGGAAGATGGGGTTGCGCATCGCGTCGTCCGCATACCAGATTTCCTGGCGGCGATTGACAATCTCGAAGTAGCCATCCTCATCCATGCGCGCCAGGTCGCCTGTGCGCAGCCAGGTCATCCCTGCGCCGTCAGTAATCAGCGTTTCCGTGGTGGCTTGCGGTAGATTCCAATAGCCAGCCATCACCTGCGGCCCGCGCACGAGCAGCTCACCTACTTCGCCGGGCGCCAAATCCTCGCCGGTCTGCAGATCGGTAATGCGGGCCTCGGTGTTGGGCAAGGGCACGCCAATCGTGCCCACACGCCGTTGGCCCTTGAACGGATTCGCGTGCGTCACCGGCGCGGCTTCGGTCAACCCGTAGCCTTCAATCAAACGCCCTTTGGTGAGCTTCTCGAATTCCTCGGCCACTTCCACCGGCAACGGCGCCGCGCCGCTGATGCAAAATTTCACCGACGAGATGTTGTAGCGACGCACGTTAGGCGCATTGTTGATTGCCACGTACATGGCCGGAACCCCAGGAAACGCGGTGGGCCGGTAGCGCTTGATCGCCTTGAGCACCTGGTTGACCTCAAAAGTGGGCTGTAGGATCAACGTGGCGCCCAGCGCGATCGGCACGTGCATGGCCGTCGTCATGCCATAAATATGCGAAAAGGGCAGCACGCACAGGAAGGACTCCTTGCCGTCGCGCATGTCGCTCAGCCAATGTCGCGTTTGCAGCGTGTTCGCAACCAGGCTGGCGTGCGTGAGCATGACGCCTTTGGGCGTCGAGGTGGTGCCGCCGGTGTACTGGATGACGGCCAGGTCGTGCGGTTCGACGGTAATATCGGGACGCTGCGGTGAGGTGCCGCGCATCAGGTCGCCCCAGTGCAGGAAAGCCGCGGGAATCTCATCGCCGACCGCGCGAAAGCGCACGCCGTAGAGCGCCTTGCGCCACAAACTAAAATAATCATCGGTGCGCGTCTCGATTACGCGCTCGATCTGGCTCTTCGCAGCCAGGTGAATCGCCACGCTGCGCAGACGGTCCAGGCAGATCAGCACGCGCGCGCCGCTGTCGCGTGCCTGGCGCAGTAATTCCTCCTGATCGAAGAGAGGATTGCAGGCCACCACCACCGCGCCCGCTTTCAGCGCGCCGTAGAAGGCGATAACGGCCTGCGGCAGATTGGGCAGGAGGAGCATGACTCGGTCGCCGCGCTGTACACCCAGCCTGGTCAAGGCCGTAGCGCAGCGGTTGGCATGGCGTTCCAGGCGCCGGTAGGTCAGATTGGCGCCGCCTAACGGAAAACGCACCGCGGTCTTCAAGGGAAAGCGCCGCGCCGATCGTTCCAGGAAGCGATACAGCGGCCGCTCCGGCAGCGACACGGTGTAGGGGACGCCTTCATCATAGAAGCGCAGCCAGGGCCGCGTGGGATAACGTCCCCGCGTGCTCGACATGGGACGGCTGATCGCGCGCGGCGTCGGCCGTCCAACGGGCGCGGCGACCGGCTCGGTCACGAAGCGCTCAATCGCGCGGTTGACAGCCTCAGCGCGCTCGATCATGACCATGTGGGCGGAAACCGGCACCTTGACCTGCTGGGCGCCAGGGATAAGCGCGGGCACCTCGGCGAAGGCCGCCGTAGGAAACAGGCGGTCACGGTAGCCGGTGATGACCAACGTGGGCGTTTGGATCTTGGGAAAGACGGCCGCGCCGTTCCAGCGCGTCAACGCGTTGTGGTAAAGAGTCTTGGCCACATGAGGCGGGGCCGACAGCGTGCGCCGCGCGACGCGCCAGAGGGGCGCCAACCAGGCCGCGGGCAATTTGAAGGGCAGGCGCGCCCAGCGGTTGAGTTGAAATGCGGACGCAGCGCCGATCAACACCAGGCGCTCCACGCGTTCGGGATGGTTGGCCGCGTACTGGGCCGCAATCGCGCCGCCGAAGGAATGGCCCAGGAGGATGAACCGCTCCGGCAGGCGCAGCCGGGTAACCAGGGTTTCGAGATCCTGCTGAATCTCCTCCATCGTATACTGCGAGGCCGGCTTGTCCGATTGACCATGGCCGCGCAAGTCATAGGCGATGACGCGCGCCTCGCGGCTGAAGTGGCTCAGTTGGCGCGCCCATTGGCTGGCCTGGCCGCCAAAGCCGTGAATGAAAAGCAGCGTGCGCTTGGGCTGCTCCGGAGCAATTTCAATGACACTCAGCGCCACCGGCGGCCTGTTCTGCACGCGCACATCGGTTCGATAGAGTTCGACATCAATTTGCATAGACAAATTCCCAAAAACAAGACCCGTTTTCGATACACGAAAACGGGTCTTGCCCGTTACTTAACGCGCGCTGAGACTACAACAGTTGGCCCCCGATTCGTTACCGGGGTTTCAGTCATCTGCTCAGCGTGTGCGCTTGCGAGCCACCCAAGCCATGCCAGCTGCGGCTGCCGCGGCCGGGATGGCCCAGGGCAGAGCGGCCAGCGGGGCGGCCGGGTTGGCGGTGACAGAGGTCAAGCTGATGGCTGTCGGCGGATTGGGCGCACAGGCCGTGACGGATGCATTGTCCAATTCCCACCACCAGGCCCAACTGGCGTTGCCATAGTGCCAGCGCACCTTGACGTCGTTCTGGCCGTCGCCGGGCATCGCGGTGTCATAGAGACGCGGGCCGCGTGCACTGGCTGTCCAGGTGTGTACGTTGGTCCATGTGGTCCCACCATCGGTGCTGGCGTCAACCGCGGCATAGTCACCCAGGGCATAGTAGTCCAGGTTGAAGACGACGTGCGGGGCCACCAGGCCAGTCAGATCCACGTTCGGCGTCCACAGCTCGGTGTCCATAAAACTCCCGCTGCCGCAGTAATCGCTGTCAGCAATGACAAAGGCGCCCGTGCCGCCCGTTAGATTGCCGCGCAGATTGCTGTCAACGTTCGTCCAGACAGGCGACGCGCTGGCGTTGGTGCAGCTGCCGCCATTGTTGGCCACAGCCCAACCGGCCGGCGGGAACGCACCCTCGAAGGCTTCCGTGAACACAGTCACCTCATGGTAGCCAATCTCGCAGCGCAGGGGCGGCGGCGGCGGCTCGCCAATCAGGATGTAGTCATAGCGAATGTTGCCAGTGGAGGCGCCCGTTGACACCGCGCCAAACTCCAGGGTGAGATC